>NZ_JBEZYU010000006.1:0-201108 GCF_040638875.1 Nocardia sp. NPDC024068
GACGACGGTAAGGCGACGTTGTTCGACGGTCGGTCCGGTGAGCCGTTCCCGTATCCGGTGGCGGTGGGCTACATGTACATCCTGAAGCTGCACCACCTGGTCGACGACAAGATCCACGCCCGCTCGACCGGCCCGTACTCGATGATCACGCAGCAGCCGCTGGGTGGTAAGGCGCAGTTCGGTGGTCAGCGTTTCGGGGAAATGGAATGCTGGGCCATGCAGGCCTACGGCGCCGCCTACACCCTGCAGGAACTGCTGACCATCAAATCCGATGACGTGGTCGGCCGCGTGAAGGTATACGAGGCGATCGTCAAGGGCGAGAACATTCCGGAACCGGGCATCCCGGAATCGTTCAAGGTTCTGCTCAAGGAACTCCAGTCGTTGTGCCTCAACGTGGAGGTGCTGTCCTCCGACGGCGCTGCCGTCGATCTGGCCGGAGGCGATGATGACGAGGTGCATCGCACCGCGGCGAATCTCGGAATCACGCTCTCCCGCGACGAGTCCCCATCCCTCGATGATCTGACCGGCTGACATCCGCCCGCTGCCGCGCCGGACACGCGGCGCGGCAGCCGCGATGGGTGCCGGTTACGCCGACAAACTGCCGGCGCTGCCCGATATACCGGCCGAGGCGGCCACGGTGTCGGTGGGGCCGGGATCGGCCCCGCATGTGCACCGGTGCGGTGTCGATCCGGGTCCCTCGTCGTGCCCGGCCTGTAGCGAACACGTATGCGACCGCCAGGCCGAAGGGCAGGGCGCCGGCAGGTCGGGCGTGTCGTCCAGCGATACCACGGTGACGGGTACGCCCCGATACTCCTCGAAGTCACGAAGGTGCTCCGCGCAACTGTCACAGGCCACTGTCGGAGGTATGCCGATCCGGCCCCGTCGCATCACCAGCCGGGTTGCCGGCACACTGTGCGCGCGGTGTCCACCGCGAGTGAAAGGACAGGTGAGAACTGATTTATCCAGCCAGCGCAACGTCATCGGGCCGACCGTCTCGCTCCGGTGCCGGTCGCACCTCGTCCGGCATGGTCGAGCGGGCACGCCGCCGGGAAGTGTGTCTCGTTCATACTCGGATATCGCCGGAATCGGCCTGGATATAAGCCGTATCAGCGCCCCCAATTGCACCGGCTTGCGGTGCCGATCACCGGGGTTGTCCGAGGACCGGCGGAGCGCGGGACAGCGAGCCCTCCCGGCGCGGGCCCACCGTCCGGGGTGCCGCCCTCCGCCGGGAACGCGGCACCCCTCAGGCGGGCCCGGTTGTCAGGCCTTCACTTCACCCAGCGCACCGGTGGCGACATCGAACACGAATCCGCGCAGCGAGGACGTCTTGGTCACGAACGGACTCGCCTCGATACGGCGCAGGCTCTGCCGCACATCCTCGTCCAGGTCGGGGAACGCCTCGGCGGACCAGGCCGGTTTGAGGCCGGTCTCATCCTGGATCGAGCGTTTGAAATCGTCGTCGGTGAAGGTCAGCATTCCGCAGTCGGTGTGGTGGATGAGGATTATCTCGGTGGTGCCGAGCAGCCGCTGACTGATGGCCAGCGAGCGGATCTCGTCATCGGTGACCACACCACCGGCGTTGCGGATGACATGCGCCTCGCCCTCCTGTAACCCGAGGATCCGGTACACGTCCAGCCGCGCGTCCATGCAGGCGACCACTGCGACGCCTTTGCTCGGAGGCAGGGGCAGCGGTCCGCTGAACTGCTGCGCGTACTGCGCGTTGTTGGCCAGGTACTCATCAGTGACAGTCATGCACCGATCTCCGATCGTCGACGGTTGGCTCCGGTGGATCTCCCTGCACGATCTCGGACCGCACCCGCGGCCGGGAGTAAAAGATACCCGCTGAGCGGAAGCCTGGTGTGTCGCCGGCGAGAGGTGGAGCCTGGCACCGGACTGTGTCCGGTGCCAGGCGGGGCCGGTCGAACGCGATCGGGTGTGGATCGGCGGCAACCGGGTAAGCGCGCGGCAGAAAGGAGGCGTCATGAGCCAGCGAGACGTTGTGCATACACTGCTCGACCGGGCCGGGACCACCTACGCGGCCGAAGCCGGGATCCGCCTCGACGACAAACCGGCCCCCCTGTTCCAGCTGCTGATGCTGACCCAATTGCTCAGCGCCCGGATCTCGGCCGATCTCGCGATCTCGGCCACGGCGGAACTGGTGGACAGCGGGTACGGGACCGCGCGCAAGGTCGCGGACGCCGGCTGGCAGGACCTGGTGGACGCGCTCGGTCGCGGCCACTACCGCCGCTACGACGAAAGCGCGGCCTCCCAACTCGGCGCGACGGCCACCATCGCGCTCGACAAATACGGCGGCGACCTGCGCAGGCTCGCAGCGGAAGCCGACCACGACATAGAACGGGCCGGTGAACTCATCCAGCAGTTCAAGGGCATCGGCCCGACCGGCGGCAGTATTTTCCTGCGCGAGGTCCAGGATGTGTGGCCCTGGGTGCGGCCGTATTTCGACGATCGTGCCGTGCGGGGAGCCAAACGTATCGACCTGCCCGCCGATCCCGGGGAACTCGCCGCGCTGGCGCCCGCGAAGCACACCGCCGATTTCGCGGCCGCCCTCGTCCGGGTCGGTAGCGACGACGAACTGGCCGAGGAGGTTCGCGCCGGGGAGCACTGACGGCCCACGGACCGCTCGGTCCAGTGGCAGCGACCGGTTCCGTCGACCAGACTGGAAGGGTTTGGTTAGGCGGGAGGAGAGTCGTCGTGGCTTCTCGATATACATCGGCGTTCGAAGAGATGATCGCGGATATGCAGGCGCAGTACGAGGATTGGGTGCGGGCGGGCGAACCCTGGTCGTTGCGCGAATTGTTCAGTACGCCGGATTTCGATATCGACGACTACTGCCGGGACTTCCGGCCGAGCGCGTTCGGTGACCAGGCCTGTGCGGAGGTCGAGCGGTACTGCCGGGCGCAGGGCATCTGGCTCGAACCCGGCGGGGCGCATTACAACAGCATGACGCCCTACCTGCATCCGGGCCCGGTCAGCGTGGAACGGCTGGCGGTGATCGGATTGTTCAACGCGATCCTGTTCTGGCTCAACGACACGGTGGGCCGGGAGAAGTTCGGGCATCTCGCCGATGTCGAACAGCAGCGGGCGCGCACCGACCTCGACCGCTTGTGCCGGTTCCTGCAGACCCGTATCCCACCGGAGAATCCGTCCCCGTTCGAGTCGGCGACGACGGAATGGCTGACCCGGCTCACGGAACTGGCCGATCCGCAGTGGCTCGACCTGTTCCTGGCATCGACGCTGGAGCATCTGCGCACCGCGATCCGGGATCAGAACGCCCGGTCGCGCGGCGATGTCCTGACGGTGGCGGAGTATATCGACCTGCGCGCCCAGGTGTCCGGAATGTATCCGGCGATCGCATTGTGCGAATTCGGGCGCGACGAGTATGTGTCCTGGGATCTGCTGGCGGCCGCCGGGCTCGCGGACGAAGTGCGCCGATTACAGGTGCTCACGGCCGAATTGGGCGCGTTGATGAACGATATGTTCTCCTTCGAGAAGGAGTGCGTCGTGGACCGCTCCGATTTCAATCTGATACCGGTCTGCCTGTTGAACAACTCCCGCGCGACACTCCCGGACGCCGTCCGCGAGGCGGCCGATCTCGTGCGTGCCCGGCTCGTCGAATTCCGGTCCCGGTATGACATCGTCGCGGCACGATGTGCCCGGCACGACGGTATGGATCCGGAATTCGCGGTGCAGGTCCAGCGGTATCTCGACGATCTCGCCGCATGCGTGCGGGCGAGCTGGGTGTGGCAGCTGGGCACGCAACGCTACAAGGGTGTGAGCATTTTCGCGGAGAATCGGCCCACCGGCCCGAAGTGATCAACGGCCGATAAGGAAGTATGTTCACTATTCGGGCAGGTGCGATGCCACCCGGACCGCGATCACAGGTATCCGCGAGCGGGGGCGAGGTCGGCGAATCGACGAAGGGGTGCGATGAAGGGGTCGGAACGTCAGGAGGTCGTCCGATCCTGGTCGGAAGCGCTGACGACAGCGGGTGGGGCCGCACCGGGCGGCACGGACCTCGATGCTCTGCTGGACAGCCTGGTCTCGGACCTGGCCCTGGCGCTGACCGCGACGTCCTTCGACCCCGACGCCGGCGCCCGGGCCGGTGCGGCGCTTGTCACCACCGGCCTGACCTCCGACGACGTGGTGGCCGCGTCCGCGCCGGTCCTGCGATCCCTGGCCGGTCCGGATCCCGGCGACGAGGTGTCGCGGCGGGTGGCGATCCTGCTCGCGAAATTCGGAGAAGGGTTCGGTTCACGACGGCACCTGCTGTTCAGTTCCCTAGAGCCCGATAAGGCCATGCGGCGGGTGGACGAGCGGTACCGGGTGGTGTTCGAGAACGCCGCTGTCGCGATCGCTATCGGCGATACCAACGGTGTGCTGCTCGACGTCAACCAGGTACTGGCCGAGATGATCGGTGTGCCGGTGGAACAACTACGCGGTATCTCGGTCTACGAGTTCGCTCACCCCGAGGATCGCGCCCGCATCCGGAAAATGGTCTACGAGCGTCTGGTGCCCAACAAACGGGGCGCGGTGAAACTCGAACAGCAGATCGCCCGCGCCGACGGTAGCTACGGGTGGGCGTCGTTCTCCATCACCTTCGTGGAGGGACGCCCGGGGCATCCCAACTATCTGCTCGCCGTCGGCGAGGACGTCACCGAACAGCACCGTATGCGTGACGAACTGCGTCGGCAGGCCAGCCACGATCCGCTCACCGGACTACCGAACCGCCGCCACCTGCTGGAGCGTCTGGACGCAACGATCAACGGTGCGGTCGCCGAGGACTGCATCGGGCTGTGCTTCGTGGACCTGGACCAGTTCAAGCACGTCAACGACCGATTCGGACACGGTGTCGGAGACAAGGTGCTCGCCGCGGTCGCCGAGCGGTTGCAGCAGAGTGTGGCCGAACTGGACTGCCTGGTCGCGCGGATCGGCGGCGACGAATTCGTGGCCCTGGTCCCGCCGCCGGTCGATGACCAGCGGATGGCCCTGGTGGCGAACCGCCTGCTCGACGCGCTCGCCGAACCTCTCGACGCCGGTAGTCACGAGATTCATGTGTCGGCCAGTATCGGCGCGGTGATGACCGCGGTGACCGACGGCCACGCCGAAGCGCTGCTCGAGGCCGCCGATACGGGGCTCTATCACGCCAAGAACAACGGAAAGGCCCAGTGGGTGCTACACACCCCGGGTGCCGCTATCCGTCCCGGCCCGGAGGATTTCTGACCGGGCCGGACTACCGGTGCACCGCCGCGGCCACGATCTCCGCCATCCGGGTGCGGAAGACCTCGGGTGTGAACGACTCCGCATGATGCCGGATCTCCATCGGGCACAGATCGGTGCTACCCGGGTCACGCAGCACGTCGGCGAAGCCCTCGATCACGGCCTCATCGGCTCCGGCGGCGATATGGGCACCGCTGCGCCCGGGCAGCACGGTATCGAGGGCGCCGCCCGCACCCACCGCGAGTACCGGCGCGCCACAGGCCATCGCCTCGACCGGGACGATGCCGAAATCCTCCACCCCCGGCATGAGCAGCGCGCGGCAGCGGCGGTACATATCGGCCAGGACGTCATCGGGCGCGGCGCCGAGGAAGGTGGTCTCCGGTCCGGCCAGCGCCTCGAGCCGCGCCCGGTAGCGTCCATCGCCCACCACCACGAGCCGGCAACCGGCCCGCTGAGCGGCGCGGATGGCGAGATCCGGGCGCTTGTAGGGGACGAGCCGGCCGGCGAACAGGAGGAAGTCCTCGCGCGCCACCGCCGGATCGAGCGAGAAGCGGTCCAATCGCACCGGTGGGTGTACGACGGCGGCGGGCAGCTCCCACCGGTCCCGGATACGGTCGGCGACGGCGCGGGAATTCGCGACCACCGCGGCGAGGTGCCCGGCGGCGGCGCGTTCGCCCCGGCGGGCCAGCATGCCGAGGGCGGCCAGCGCGGCGCGCCCGGTCGCGCCGCCGGCCTCCCGGGCCCGGAACTCCGGCTCCCACGCCCACCGGGCGGGACTGTGCACATAGGCGATGACCGGGGCGTCGGTGGCGAACGCCGCCTGGGTCGCGAAGGCGTGATGGCTGATCACCACCGCGTCGAAGCGACCCCGCAACGGCAGGCGGCGCAGTGCGCGGGGCACGAACGGCAGCAGCGGGGCATGGGAACGCCGGCCGGTGGCGGCATGGATACGGGAGAGCGGGCTGCCGGAGATGGTGTCCCACGGGGGATGGGCGTGCGCCGGGGCCGCCGTGGGGTCGACGATCGGCGCGAACACCCTGGCCCGCGGCCAGATACGTGCCAGCTCGCCGACCACTGCTTCCGATCCGCCGTACTCGGTGAACCGTTCGTGGACGATCGCGATCTCCGCGTCTTCGGGACCGGCGGCCCGGGGCTTTCCCGGGCCGGGAGACGTGGTTGCCGGGCTCACCGCAGCACCCCTTCGAGCCGCCGGGGCGCCGCGTAGGCGCGTACGGCGGGCGCCACCGGACGCCCCTCGAGCAAACCGGCCACCGAACCCTGTTCCAGCGCCCGGCGGTAGACGGCGGCGGCGTCACGGCAGGCGGCCACGGTCCGATCGATATCGGCGTCGGTATGGGCGGCGGAGGTGACGAACGACTGTCCGAGAACGCCACGCCGCAACAACTCCTGCAGGAACAGCGTGCGGAACTCCTGCGAGGGCCGGCCGCCGGGATCGAGCGTCTGGAACATCAGGCACGACGGCCGCCCCGCGACCCGCAGCTGCCCGGCGATCCCGAGTTCGGCGGTGATCTCCTCGAATCCCGCCCGCAACCGCCGGCCCGCGTGCTCCATCCGCGCGACCGGATCGGTGGCGGCGTAGGCGCGTACCACCGCGCGGAAGGCGGCCAGCCCGCCGGACTCCGGACCGTGTGTCGTGGACAGCAGGAACACCCTCTCGGCATCGGTGTCCAAGCCGCCCAGCTCCAGATATTCGCGACGGCCGGCGAGCGCCGAGATCGGGAAACCGTTACCCATCGCCTTGCCCCAGCACGAGAGATCCGGAATCACCCCGTACACCTGCTGTGCACCACCGGCCGCCCAGCGGAACCCGGTGATCATCTCGTCGAACACCAGCAGGGTCCCGTACCGGTCGCAGAGGTCCCGGACCCCCGCCAGGTAACCGGCCGGCGGTTCGTGCAGGGCGGTCGCCGGTTCCATGACCACGCAGGCGACCTCCCGGCCGGCCAGTACCCGTTCCAGTTCCGGAAGGTCTGCGTAGGGGAAGCGGACCGTCGGCTGATCCGGTATTCCCGCCGGCATCGCGGTCGTCCCGATGAACCAGTCGTCGACGGAGAAGAACGGCTGCGCGCAGACGGCCACCGTGGTCCGCCCCGTCACGGCGCGGGCCAGCCGCACCGCGGCAGTGGTGGTGTCGGACCCGTTCTTGGCGAATTTCACCATCTCCGCCCCGGGCACCAGGGCCAGGAAATCCTCGGCGGCGGCCAGTTCGAGCACGGTGGGGCGGGAGAATCCGACCCCGTCGGCGATCGCCGCGGCGACGGCGTCGACGACCGGGCGGTAGCCGTGACCGAGGGTCACCGCGCGCAAACCCATCCCGTATTCGATGAACTCGTTGCCGTCGCAGTCCACGACACGGCAGCCGTGGCCGCGGACCAGGACCGGCGCCATCCGCTCGGGATACTGGTCGGCGCCGCGGGCGTAGGTGTGCGCGCCCCCGGGAATCAGCTCGTGCAGTCGGGCCTGGGCCCTGTCGCTGCGGCCGAATTCGGTGATCACTGTCGCTCCTGGGGGTCGGCGGCTCAACAGCCGGATTCGGTGAAGGCTTTCAGGTACCCGGCGCTCTGCCGCAGGTACATCCAGGTCCAGAACATCGGGTCGGTGCGGCCGGGACTGGCGACCATGGTGAGTTCGCCGTCGAAACAGCGGTCCACGATGTAGCGGGCCCGCGAGATATGCGGGGTGAAGGTGACGACGATGATGTGACGCCAGCCCCGGGCGGCGGCCTGACGGCGGATCTCCTGCGCCTCACCGCGCGTGGTCCACGGCCGCGGTTCGAAACAGGTGACGCGGAAGGGGTAGGGGGTGCGGCAGTAGCGATCCATCCGGGGATCGTCGAGCCCGGTGGAGGCGGCGATCAGCAACTCCGGCGCCCGGCGCGCGCGGGCCAGGTCGAGCCCGAGATCGAACCGTTCGTACGGGGTCCCGCCCAGGACGACGATCGCGTCGGCGTTCCGCAGCGGGTCGACCTGGGGTCGCACGAACACCGGCCACCCGGCGACGGCCGCCAGGGCCGCGAGGATCAGGCCCGACGCGACCACCTGCCACCGCCGACCCCGGCGCCTCCCCTCGGGCCTCCCGCTCATCCCGCTCACCTCAGCGCACCGGGCGATCCCGGCCCAGCGGCGCCGTCCGGAGGGCGCCGTCCGGTGCGACCACCAGCCGCCAGTAGCCGCCCTCCGGATCCCGCAGCACCACACCGGCATCGGCCCGCTCCGACAGCCACGCACCGCTGGCCAGCACCGACGCCAGGCCGGCGCCGTCGGGGGCCACCGCGTTCAGGATCTCCTCGGTGCCGTTCCCGCGGGCGGTGACCGTACCGGTGAAGACGGGCCGGTGGGTATGGCCGCGGCCCAGCACCTGCCAGTGCCGCGGGAAGGCTCCGGGATCCACCTCGGCACCGGCGGCCGAGATCAGGTTGACGGCGATCCCCTCCGGGCATCCGGCCTCATCGATCCGCAGTTCGGCCGGTCGGCTCCCGGGGTCGGCGTCGAAGGCGATATTCGCCAGATACGGTTGCCGGCAGTGGATCAGATCGATATCGCAGGCCCGCGCGGCGACCTTGCAGTTGATCATCCCGAACTGTGAAGGCCCGCCGCGGCCCGCGGCACCCACCTGGACCGCGACCTCCGCGCCCTCGAACCAGACGTTGGTGAGCCACCAGTTGTTGGCGGCGCCGTCGATCAGCAGATGCCGGTCGGTGGTGGCCGGATCGGTATCGGAGACGAACTCCACATTGGTCAGCGCCAGCCCGGCGTTGTGGTCGTTACCGGTGCCGAGCACCCCGACGCGGTTGCCGGTGAACTTCGACGAGGTGACGTAGTTCTGGATACAGGAGGTCGCGAGACCGACCCCGAAATTGTTGATATCGCAGTCGATGAAGGCGGTCCCGCCGGTATTGGCTTCCAGCACCACCCCGCGCTGGTTCGTGTATTGCGGATGGTTGTCGCCGAGATGGTTACCGCGCAGCAGGACGGAGTCGAAACTGCAGCGGAAGCATTCCGCGAGCCGCACGGCCGTGGCGGCCGGGCCGGTGAGGTAGAAACCCATCCGCGCGAACCGGATCCGCTGTTTGCCGTCCAGGTCGATCAGCGTGGTGTCCCGGTCACAGAACACCGTGGTGACATCGGCGCCGTCACCGTAGACAACGGAATAGTCGGGAAGATCCGGCCAGGCGGTGATCCGGTACACCCCGGCGGGCAGGTACACCACTGGCGGAGCGCCGTCGGCCCGGCACGCGGCGGCCAAGGCCTCGGTATCGTCGGCCACCCCGTCGCCGGCCGCTCCGAACGCCCGGATATCGCGAACGGTCGCGGGCATCGTGCCCACGGGCACCACGAGCGGGGCGGACTGCGGGTCACGGGCGGCCAACGGCACGGCCACGGCCCCGATCCCGGCGGCGCCGAGCCCCGCCGCGAGCAGGTCACGGCGCTGGATACGCCCGCGCCGGGCCGGCGGCTGGGGTGCGTGTCCGCTCATGATCGCCGCCACCGGCTCCGCCGCGTCGTCACCGCCACCACACCGGCCACCGGGGTACCGGTAGCGGTGAGCGCGGCGAGCGCGGACCGGACCCGGTCGCCGCGGTCGCGCCCCAGCCGCACCACCCCCAGCACCGCCGTTACCTTGGGCGCGACGGCCGCGGCGTCGGCCGGGGAGGTGTCGACGATTACTCGGTCGAACCGCTGGGCGGTTTCGAGGAGAACGGTGTCGAAGCGACTGGATGCCAGCAGATCCGGGGTGTGATCGTCGGCGCTGCCGAGTGCGAGCACCGTGACCGATTCGTCCGGCCACGGGACGAGAGTGTGATCGACGCGCGCCTCCTCGCGCAGGATCGCGGCCAGGCCCTCGGCCGCCCGCCCACCGGGTACCGCGGGTGCGGAGATCTCCTCGAGCGGGGTCGCGGCGGATCCGGCGCGCAGATCCAGTTTGACCGTCGGCGGGTCGAACACCTCGCCGCGCACCGCGGCGGTGGTGCGGCTGGAGGCGGCGGTCACCAGTTCGCGGCCCGAGTTCTCCGCGCGTACCGGCCACTCCGTCGGTGCCGGCTGTCGCAGCGATTCGGGCAGAAGGGTGGAGACCCCGGCGCCGGTGGTATCCGCGTCGATCACCAGCACCCGGCTGTTCGTGGCGCCGAGCGCGGAGGCCAGGCCGAGCACGACCCCTGGTTCGGTGCGTGCGCCCAGTCCGGTCACCACGATCCGGTCGGCCTCGGGCAGCCGCGCGCGCAGTGCGCGCAGGTCGGCTCTCTCACGGGGACCGCCGAGCGCGACGGTGCCCAGCACCGGCTGCCCCAACGCCTCCAGGCCGGCGGTATCGCGCACCTTCTTGTCCAGCCGAGCCAGCAGATACGCGATCGCCGCGCCGACCAGTAGACCGCCCAGCGCGCCCACCGCCAGGAGCCGGGTGCTGCCCGGGCTACTCGGCTCGGTGGGGGTCTGCGCGGCGTCGACCACCGCGACCCGCGCCGCGGGGGCGGCGGTGGCCTCGATGGTTTCCAGTTCGTCGATCAGCGCCCGGACCTGCGACACCACCTGGTCGGCGAGAACCCGTCCCGTCTCGGGATCCGCATCGGTCACCGAGACCCGCAGCAGCGATGTCGCGGGCGGGGTGTCCGCGGTGATCTTGGCGCGTAGTTCCTCGCGGTCCAGGCCGAGCCCGAGCTGTCCGATGACCCGGTCCACGACCCGATCACTGGTGACCAGCTCCAGATAGGAACGCACCCGCTGCTGGGCGGCCAGCCCGCCCTGATACGAGTCGGCCACCGAGGTTCCGGTCGCCATCGTCACGTACAGGGTGCTGGTGGCGGTGTAGGTCTCCGGGGCCGAGTCGGCCTGGTATACGGCCAGGCCCAGTCCGAGCACCAGGCCCGCCGACAGCACCGCCCAGTAGCGGCGCACGAGGCGCAGGTAATCGGGCAGTTCCATCATTGTCTTCCTTCACTTCCCACGGTCGCGCCGACCGGCCCGCGGGCCGGCCGGATCGTCGGATCTCGATCTGGTTCGCGGTCCGGGCCGGGTGGCGGCGCATGGATGCGCCGCCACTGGCCCACCGCCAGCCGCACCAGCCAGGCCAGCACCACGACCTGCAGGTATTTACCCAATGTTTCTGCGCTGCCGAGCATTCCGCGCTCGAAGACCACCGGTACCTCGATCAGCGCGATACCGAAGAGCACCGGAACCAGATGCCGCGCGTAGAGCGCGCGCGCCCAGCCCACGAGCACGATCGCGGTGAACGCCACCCCGATGACGACGCCTGTCGTCCCGCCCAGTACATATCCCTCGGCGATATTGCCCTCGGCCAACGAGACCGATACCTGGCTCATATCGACCGACGCGCCGCGCACCTCGGCGGCCCACGCCGTACCGGCATGCAGTTTGTCCTCCGCCAGCAATTGCACCGGCACCATACTGCGAGCCAGATGCCCCACCACTTCGGCGGGCGACAACCACGAATCCGGTCCCACGTAGTAGGCGTCGGTCGCGGCCTCCAGCAGGTCGAATCGGCGCAGGAGGCTGAGGAAGGGCCGGACCGCGGTGGGGTAGGCGCCGTCGACGGCGGCCGCTTCCGCGCGCAGCTGGGGTGAGGTCTTCAACGACTGCAGCCAGTCGAAACCAGCGATTCCCACCACCGAAACCGCGCCGATTCCCAGGACTTTCGCTCGCGTCCAGCCGGTCAGGGCGCACCGTACGGCCACTGCCAGTGCGGCCCCGAGCACAGGTGTCTTCGACTCGGTCGCTGTGGTCCACCAGAGTTCGCCCGCCATGAGTACGCCCAGTAGCAGGAGCGTGCCGGAATGCCGGGACGGCCGGGCGAAGACGATCAACCCGACGGCGCCCAGGGTCGCGGGCATCGTGAGCAGGCTCAGTAGCGGCGACGCGCTCTGGACATCCCCGGCCTGCCCGGCCGCGCCACTGGCGACGCTCACCAGCCGCGCCAGCGTCCCCAGCACGTAGAGCACCCAGAGCGTGCCGGTCAGATCCGGATCGCCGGCGAGTGGTGCCCGCGTGGGCCGTGGCCGCTGCCGCGCCCACAGGACGTAGCCGAGGATTATCAGTGCGTACACGGTGAGACCGAAGGCCACCGGCCGCAGTACCGCCTCGATCCCGGCGTCGTACCCGATCTCGGCCAGTCGCGGGTCGGCGACGTTGTCGCCGAAATGGGGGTCGGGACGCACGATCAGCAGCACCACCGGACGTGCGATATACGACATCGCCCAGTAGACCGTCTGCGCGATCAGCAGAACCCGCAGCACACCACGGGCCAGCAGCGCCGCGAGCAGCAGCGTGGCCAGTGCCGCCGCGACCACCAGCAGCGGCGTATTCGAGGTCACGATATCCGGGATCATCATCGGCGTCGGCCTGCCGCCGGACCGGCCGGTTCAGTCCAGCGCACGCAGGATCTCCTCGGCCCGGTCGGTGTAGGTGTGCCCGCCCTCCACGATGCGCCGGTACCCGGCTTCGGCGGTTTTGGCCGCCTGGTCCGGGTATTGCGCGCAGCGTTCGAGGATCTCGTCGAGTTCGTCGCGGCTCGAGAACAGGAACGCCTCGGTGCCGTCGTCGAGCAGTTCGGCGTGTTCGTCGGTGCGTTCGCCGACGAACAGGCCGCCCGAGGCGGGCACCTCGAAGGTCCGGCAGGTGTGGGTGTCGCGGTTGGCGGAGTTCAGCAGCACCAGGTTCGCGGTCACCGAGGCCACCGCGATCGCGAAATCCTCGCCGTAGACCGGGCCCGCGACCGCGGCGCGGGTGGTGCGCAACTGCCGCACCCGGCGCCACCCCGGTCCCCGGACCACCAGCTGGGCGCCGTAGGTGCGGGCCAATGACACCATGCCGGGCCGGCGGTCGGGCCGGCAGGCGCCGATGAAACCGACCAGGAACTGCCGGCTGCTACGCCGCGCCGCCGGATGATGCCAGGCCGGGTCGTAGGCGCTGCGTACGAACAGGGTCCGGCGCACGCCGCGGGCGGTGAGTTCGGGCAGATTGTGTCGTTTGGTGGTCACCACCATGTCCCATTCCGCCTCGTGCGCGAGATAATCCGCGGTGATGTTCGCCGGATTGGAGACGTCGTCCGGGCTGTAATGCACATGCAGGGCGGCCGGGATCTCCAGCAGGCGGCGCTGGTCCAGGTAGACGGATTTGAACCCGAACACCAGATCGGGGCGCAGTTCGGCGGCGGCCCGCTCCAGCCTGGTATGCACCCGATCGGCCGACCACGGAGCGCGACCCGCACCGGTTTTCGCGTACAGCCACGACGGCGAAAGCCGGGGCGGCAGCGTCACCGGGGTGGAATCGACCACCATCACGTCGTGCCCGAGCCGGCGGAACCCCTCGGCCAGCGAGCGGGCGTTACTGCCGAGCCAGTCGTCACCGACGAACAGAATTCTCATCGCGTCCCTCTTCTCTTCGCACCGGCGGGCACCGGAGTGCCCGCGGCGCGCTCCCGCACGATCAGTGCGCGCATCCGCGCGAGATACCAGATCGCCACCGCGAATTCGGCGGCCACGATGCCGCCCGCCAACGTCCACACCGAATGGGTGCGCAGCGCGATCAGCAGCGCGGTGCCTGCCACGACGGTGCCGAGGGCCGAACCGATGAGGACGCCGACGGTGTCCTGCCGTACCGGCAGGACGGCGGTGGTGACGAACGAGGTCACCGTGGTGGCAGGCAGGATCAGTGCCTCGAGGCGCAGTACTCCCACCGCACCGGCGAACTCGGCGCCGAAGACCAGCGGCACCACCAGCGGCGCCGCCACCCACAGCGCGGCGGTGGCAACTCCGGCCGCCGCCACGCAGACGGCCAGCGCCCGGAAGGCATCCGGCCAGAACCGTTGTTCACTACTGCGTTTCGCCATCCGCGGCAGCAGCGCGAACCCGATCGGGTCGAGTAGCGACTGCACCGCGCGGACCAGCCGGTCCGAGGCGGAGAACAGGCCCAGCGATACCGCGTCGAGCACCGCGCCGTATACCGTCGCGGCACCTTGGCCGTAGCTGGTGGTCAGCAGCCGCCCGGTCACCACCGGCAGCGCGGCGCGGATCAGTTTCCACGCACCGCGCGGTGGTGCCGGTGGGCCGAAGACCCGCCAGGTGTCCCACCATGTGAGTACCAGGCCGATCACCGCCGAACCGAGCAGGCACAGCATCGCCATCGGCGCGGTGGGGAATCGCGGCAGCAGGGTCAGCAGCAGGATCAGGTACCCCACCCGGGCGATGGACTGGTACAGCGTCGACGCGCCGAACCGGCCCTGCCCGATCAGCACCCAATCCTCCGACATCGACCAGAAACCGCCCACGAACAAGCCCAGCAGCACCATGACCAGGTATTCCGGGCTCGCGGCGGCCGCCGCCACACCCAGCACCGCGCCGAGCACGCCCAGAATCCCGCCCCGGATCGCCAGATACGTGCCGCGGGTGTGGTTCACCACGTCGCGGTCGGTTCCCGACTCCTGCACCCGGGCGGCGAGATAGGACGTGATACCGAGATCCACGAGCAGGGACCCGAGGAAATAGGCCGACATCCCGACGGCCAGCAGACCCATCCCGGAAGCGCCCAGCAGGCGCGCGATCAGCGGCAGGGTCGCCACCGTCACCAGGTACTGCCCGTACTTGCCGAAACTGACGTAGGCGATATCGCGGAGCAGGATCGCGAATTCCCGGACCCGGGCCGCTCTGGTCCGCGGGCCGTCGGTGCCGGCCTCCTGGAGCGCGGAGATCAGCGGCAGCTTCTCCGTCGGCCAGTCCGCGAACGCCGGGATGATCTCGGTCGGGAGGTCGTAGTCGGGAGTCCGCAAACCGTCCAGCGATACCGGATAGTGGCGGTGCACGATCCGGATCGGGATGGTGTTCTCGGTGGCTGTGTTCATCGCGCCGGTACCGCCCGCCCGCGGGTCACCCGGTCGAGGACACCGGCGACACCGTCCGCCGTGGTCGCGATCCCGAACTCGCCGGCCCGCTCCCGGGCCGCCGCGCCCAGCCGGGTGCGCAGCGCGGGATCCGCGATGAGCCGGTCCAGGGCCTCGGCCAGCGCGACCGGGTCGCCGGGTGCGGTCAGCAGACCGTCCACCTCCGGGCGCACGATCTCGGTGGGGCCCCCGGCGCCGGCGGCCACCACAGCGCATCCGGCGCGCATCGCCTCCACTACCACCTGACCGAACGGTTCCGGCAGCACCGAACAGTGCACCGCGATATCGGCGTCGGCGAAATACGAGGCGGGATCCTCGGTGTGACCGGCGAATTCGACAACTGATCCCAGTTCCCGGGCCCGTTCCTCCAACTCCGCCCGGTAGCCCTCTTCGCCGAAGTGCGTGCCGCCCACCAGGACGACCGCGGCGGGCCGATACCGCAGCAGCGCGAGCGCCCGGAACAGCACATCGTGGCCCTTCCACCGGGTCAGCCGTCCGGCCATCACGATGCGCACCGCACCGGGATCGCGTTGCGGCGCCCGTACCACCGGGCCGGTGTCCTCGATGCCCGGGTAGGCGACCGCCGCCACCCGGCCCCGGGTGTACAGGGTGCGCAGGGTCGCCCGGCTGTTCGCGACGAGCCCGCGCGCGACGGTCCAGCCCAGCACGCGCAGCCCGAACGCGAGGACGGCGCCGAAGTAATCGGCACCGATCCGGTCGTGCACCTGCCAGACGAGTGGGATACCCGCGCGGCGCGTTGCCACCGCACCCATGAGCAGCGTTTTCGTACTCTGAGCGACCACCACATCGGCCCGCCCGGCCCGGAGGGTCTCACCGAGCCCGGCGCCCAGTCGCGCCAGTTCCAGTGCCCCGGTGATCAGCCGCGCTGGTCCGGATCCGGCGACGGTCAGCGATCGGCTGTCGAACCCGTTGCGGTGGACAGTGACCGGAATCTCGCGGGCCCGCAGCAGGTCCGCCAGCGGGCCGTCGGCGGTGAGCAGGACCGAGGCATCCACCGCGCCCGACCGGCGCAGCGCGGTCACCAGCCGCAGCACGGCCAGTTCGGCGCCGGACGGGGCTGCGGTATGGCAGAGGAAAACGGCGCGGATCATGCGGTCAGCTCCCGGTAGAGCGCGATATGCCGGTCGGCGGCAACGGCCCAGGAGAAGGTTTCGGCATGGGCGCGGCACGCGCCGGCGGCGGGGACCGCGCCGTCGAGGGCGGCCGTCAGGCGGCCGGCGAGCGCCTCGGGGTCGCCCGCCGCGACGATCAGGGACGGGTCGAACCCGCGCACCGAATCGGGCAGACCACCGCAGTCGGTGACGACGGGTGCGCGTCCGGCCGCCAGCGATTCCAGCGCGATGAGGCCGAAACCCTCCAGCGCGGTCGAGGGGACCACCGTGACCGCGGCCCGCGTGTACCAGTCGGCGAGTCCGGCATCGGTGACCGGGCCGGTGAATACGACACCGTCACCCAGTCGCGCGGCCCGCGCGCGCAGCGCCGGCTCGGCCGTGCCGGTACCGACCAGCACCAGCCGTGCGTCCGGATGTGCTGCGTGGACGGCGGGCCAGGCCCGCAGCAGGACATCGATACCCATGCGGTGCTCGAGCCGCCGGACACACAGCACGATCGGCGCGCCCTCCGCAGGCCGGGCCGCGGGCCGGAAGCGGTGCAGGTCCACACCCGGAGCGATCACCGCGACCGCCTCCGGCGGCACTCGGTAGTCGTGGACCAGCAGATCGCGGAAATGCCCGGACAGCACCACGAACCGGTCCGCGGGCCGGGCCCGCAGCCGTTCCACTGTGTACTTCACCCGCGCCGCGACAGCGCCGCCACCGGCCAGCCGGCTCTCCGCCGCCCACGGCCCGTGGAAATGCACGACGAGCCGCCGGTGGCGGGACGGCCGCGCGGGCGGTCCGTAGAGCGTGAAATGCCGGTCCAGCACGGCCGGGGCCGCCGGGCCGGCCGGTTCGTGCCGGTACGCGGTGCGTGCGCGTCGCCAGGTGGAGCCACCCACCGGTCCCCACGACATCCCGCCCGGCGGCGCGGTACCGAACGCCGCGGCCGAGATCGAGATCTCGGGGCGGGCGGACAGCGCGCCGAAGAGGTCGGTGAAGTAGCGGTTCAATCCGCCCGCCGCGGAGCCGAACCACTCCGACCCCGTCATATGCACCCGCGGCGCGACCGCGGTCGTCATAGGTCCGACCCGATTCGCGATCGGAGCAGCCGCCCCGTCCGCACCCGCAACCGTTCCAGCGCGGTGCGCGCCAGCCGGAGATCTCCGATCGTCACGTCCAGCGGCGACAGCAGGCGCGGGATGTCGCGCGCCAGGCGATGATGGAACCGCAGCGTCTCGCTCAATTTGCTGATCGTGGAGGTGCGCGCGCACAGGTTGAAGGTGGAGGCCCGCCAGGCCGCGGCGACCTCGGGGAGTCCGAAGAACAGCCCGAACTGACCCACACGCGCGAACAGATCGACATCCATCGGGAACACCAGATCCCCGCGCAATCCGCCCACCCGGTCGAAATGCTCGCGCCGGAACATCGCCGCGGCGGTCGGCCCGAACTCGGCGGGTCCGCGCCGGACGATGGTGCGGGCCAGCGCCCGCGCGGTCCGCACCCCGTCGAGGCCGGGAAGTCCGAGACCCGTCTCCACCAGCGCGCCCTGTTCATCGATCACCTGGAATCGGCTGGAACTGATCGCGAACGCCGGATCGGCCATCACCTCGATCTGCGCGGCCAGCGAACCCGGCAGCAGAATATCGTCGGCGCACACCACCTTCACGAGATCGCCGGTGGACAGCGTGATCGCACGATTCCAGTTGTCCCCGATGGGCAGCGGGATATCGTTGCGCTCCACCCGCAGGCGCGGGTCGTCGAAGGACGCGGCGATCGCGCCGGTCGCGTCGGTGCTGGCATTGTCGAGCACCAATAGTTCGAAATCGGTGTCCTGGCTCAGAATCGAACGCAGGGTCTGTTCGAGCGTCCGCGCGGCCTCGTAGGCGGGGACACAGACCGAGACGCTGGCCACCAGTGATCCTTTCGTGGGAATGACAGGGAAATACGAGCTGGGGGTATCGCGACAGCACCGCGGCATAGCCGCTGCTGCCCGGGTGACGTGGTGGCGCGGATGCTCCCGCCCGGCCGGTGTCAGGGCACGTGCTACCGGATGGGCCGCTCCCACGGAGTTGGGCCGGGTTCGTCGACCAGCCAGCGACCGGCCAGTTCCGGGAACCGTTCACTGACCTCGGGCAGCAGGTCGGGGACGGTGAGCAGCACCCGATCCGGGCGCGCGGCGATGAGTTCCGCGGGGGAGACGACCGGGATATCGGTTCCCGGCATCCGCCGCCCCTGTTTGGCCGGCGACGCGTCCGCGACCCCGGCCAGCAGCTCACGCCGGATTCCCGCCCGGCACAGCAGCGCCACCGCCCGGGACGCAGCACCGTACGCGTAGACCCGTAAGCCGCGCGCCGCCGCCGTTTCCAGGGTCGCCCGCAGCTGTTCGGCATGCCGGTCCGCCACCCGCTGCAACCCGCGCAGCGTCTCCGGATCGCCGGTCGCGGCCTCGCGCGCCAGGACGCGGCGCACCGCGTCGTCGGGTGCGGCGGTTCCGTGCACGGCGGCGATCAGCACGGTCCCGCCGTACAACGCGAAATCCCACGCCGTCACGACCGACATACCGGCACCGGCGAGCATCTCGCGCAGCACCCGCAGGGAGTAGTAGGCGAAATGGCCGTGCCGCAGGGCGTTCCACTGTCCGGTGGTCGCGATCGTGTGCAGCGGGTGGTACTGCAGCAGCAGTACGCCGGCGGGCCCGGTCGCCGCGGCCCGGCCGGCGATCCCGGCGGCCTGATCGCGTTCGTGCATGAGGCCGAACGAATCCAGTACGACATCCGCCGGACCGTCCGCCGGAGTGTAGCCGCGCTCGGACAGCAGCCCCAGCCAGCTTCCGCCGTGCGGACTGGCGAATTCGCGCATGGTCGCGCCGCGCAACAGACCCGCCGACGCGACCCCTCGTATCGCGTCGACGGCCTGTTCGCGCAATGCCCGGGGCTCCAGCCCGCGCGGCTCGGCCGTGGTCGTACCGTCCTGGACGAGCTGTGCCAGACCGCAGCCGCGGCATACCGCCATCGACAGCGGATGCGCCGCCTCGTCCGGCCGCGACGGGGTATCGGCGGGCGGGAAATGATCCGCGGCCGGCATCGGGCCGAGGTCGAGCACCGTCTCCGCGTCCGGATGACCGCAGGCCCGGCAGCCCGGCGGGTCCTCGGTATCACCGGAACGCCGCGCATCCAGGACGACAGTCCGTGCCTCGGTGGCCTCCGCGAGCCGGATACCGCTCATGGCACCATCACCGGGTGCGAATCGAATCGACAGAACTCGCCGATGTGCTGCTCCTGGTGCCCGAACCCTTCCACGACGACCGCGGCCTGTTCACCCGCACCTTCGATGCGCCGATCTTCGACGCGTATGTCGGCGCCGGCACCTCGGCGACGTTCGTCCAGGATTCGCAGTCGCGTTCGGCGCGGGGCGTGATCCGCGGGATGCACGGCCGCGGCGGGCGCGGCGAGGCCAAATTGGTGCGCTGTGCGCACGGCGCGGTGCACGACATCCTGGTCGATATCCGCCCCGGCTCGCCCACCTTCGGCCGCCATCAGGCGTTCCTGCTCGACGATACCGATTTCCGGCATCTGTACGTGCCCGCGGGCTTTCTGCACGGTTTCCAGGCGCTCACCGAAACCGCCGATATCTGCTACCGCATCGATCGACCCCACGATCCCGCCGAAGACCTCGCCGTCGCCTACGACGATCCCGATCTGGCGCTTATGTGGCCTCAGGAGGTCACCGTGGTCTCGCCGCGTGACCGCGCCGCGGGCAGCTGGCGGGAACTGCTGGAATCGGGCCATCTCACGCACCGATCCTGACCCGCCGCAGCGCCGCGTCCACCGCACCCGATTCACCCAGGTGCCGCAACCGCGCCAGCCGGACGAACCGCTCCGAGAACCCGCCCGCGGTCAATCCGTGGGCGGTGTATTCGTGCACCAGCTGCGCCGCACCCTCGGCCACCGTCCAGCGCGCCTCGAAACCCAGCTCGCGCCGGGCCGCTCCGAAATCGACCCGGTAGGACCGTGGATCGGCGCCGGACTCGCCGGTGATCAGCACTTCGGACCCCGGCACCACCTCCGCCACCGCGTGTGCGATCTCGGCGACCGTGCGGTTGTTGGCCTCGGTCCCGATGTTGTAGGCCCGGCAGTGGATCGCGGGCAACGGCGCCTCCAGGCATACCGCGAAGGCCTCGGCGATATCCGCAGCGTGCACCAGCGGCCGCCACGGTGTGCCGTCGGAGAGCACCTTCACCACCCCGTCCAGCACCGCGTGCCCGGCCAGGTTGTTCAGCACGATATCGGCGCGCAGCCGCGGCGAGAATCCGAAAGCGGTCGCGTTGCGCAGGAATACCGGCGCGAAATCCGCGTCCGCCAGCTCGACCAGATCGTCCTCCACCCGGACCTTGCTCTCGGCGTAGGGCGTGAGCGGCCGCAGCGGGGCGCTCTCGTCGACCAGTCCGTTCCCGGCCGCGCCGTACACCGAACACGTCGACGCATACAGGAAGCGGCGGACCCCGGCCTCCTTCGCCAGCCGTGCCAACCGCACCGACGCGTGGTGGTTGATGTCGTGGGTTATCCCGGGATTCAGGGCGCCGAGCGGATCGTTGGACAGCGCGGCCAGGTGGATCACCGCGTCGAATCCGGTGACCTGGTCGAGGGAGATATCGCGGAGGTCGGCGACGGTGCCCGGGGGATCCTGCGGGGCCGGGCCCAGGACACAGTCGGCGAACCAGCCGGTGTCGAGCCCGTGCACGGTGTGCCCCCGCGCCATGAGCACCGGAACCATCACGGTGCCCAGGTACCCCTGATGACCGGTGACCAGAACACGCATCGTCACGCACCTCCGAAATCGATGACGGCCTTGACCATTTCGAACCCCTCGGCGTACGCGCTGTGGCAGTGCACACCCCGGATCCGGGCCAGCCCCAGAAACGCCTCCTCGTCGAACCAGTCACGACCGGACTGCGAGGGATAGCATTCGGCCAGCAGCCGCGCCTTCTCCCGTGCCAGCTGCGCCGATACCGGGTGCAGGACCACCGGCCGGGGCGTATCGGTCTCCCATTTGAGGATCTCGTAACCGAGCACGAGATGATCCCGGAACTCGGTGGGCACCAGCCGGGCCAGCATCCAGTGGTCCTGATGGGCGTCCGCGCGCTGCGGCGCGAAGACGATCTGCGGTTCGGTTCCGCGCCGGAACCGGGCGAGTTCGGACTTCACCCGATCCCAATGCGCGGGTGCGCGGCCGTCGGGCACATCCAGCACGGTCAGTTCCAGATCGGCCTGCGCGCAGAAGGCGCCCAGTGCTGTCCGTTCCTCGGCCTCGCGCGCGGTGCCGCCGCCGGAGAGCACCAGGGCGCGTACCCGCAGTCCCGGGCGCGCCCGGGTGAGTGTCAGCAGGGTGGATCCCATACCGATCGCGATATCGTCGCAATGCGCACCGAGTACCGCGATCTCGGTGAGGTCCGCGGGGGCCAGCGTGATCATCGGGCCGCGCCCTCCCACACCATCCACGGGCGGTCGCCCCGGTGGTACCCGGCGTCGAGTTCGGCGCGCTCCTTGAACGTATCGGCCGGTTTCCAGAACCCGTCGTGCCGATAACCGAAGAGACGGCCCTGCGCGGCCAGCGCGCCGCAGGCGTCTTCGACCAGATCCCCACCTTCCGGCAGATGGTCGAAGATATCCTGGGTGAGCACGAAATACCCGCCGTTCTCCCAGATCGCGAGTTCGGCGACCGGGGTGATCTGCTTGACCTCCCCGCTGGGTAACACGTCCACGCAGTGAAACGACGACTGCGGCGGCACGATCATCATCGAGGCGGCGGCGCCGGAGTCGGTGAACCGGTCGATCATCCGGTCCAGCGGGGCGTCGGTTAGCACGTCGGAATAGTTGGCCAGGAACATCTCGTCGCTACCGAGGTGGGGGCGCGCCCGGCGCAATCGTTCCCCGATGGCCGATTCCAGCCCCGTATCGACGAAGGTGATCGTCCAGTCGGCGATATCGGAGTGCAGCAGCTCGACCCGGCCGTTGCGGATGACGAAGTCGTTGGACATCGTCTCCTGATAGGTGAGGAAGAAATTCTTGATGTGATCGGCCCCGTACCCCAGGCAGAGGATGAAGTCGGTATGCCCGAAATGCGCGTAGTAGCGCATCACATGCCAGATCAGCGGCCGCGGACCCACCATCTGCATCGGCTTGGGCGCACCGTCGGCGTCGCCGTTGCGCATCCGCATGCCGTAACCGCCGCAGAACAAGACGACCTTCATCGCGCACCGACCTCCACCGTCGCCGGATCGACCACACGCATATCGGGTAGTGGGAACACCAGCCGCCCGCCCCACTCTCCGATGGGGGCAAGTTGCGCGGTGAGTTCGGTTTCGAGATTCCACGGCAGCACGAGCACGAAATCGGGCCGGTCGGCATCGATGCGATCCGGGGCGTGGATCGGGATCCGGGTACCGGGGGTATAGCGCCCGTGCTTGTACGGGTTGCGGTCCACCGTGTATTCGAGCAGGTCGGGACGGATGCCGCAGTAGTTGAGCAGGGTATTGCCCTTGCCCGGCGCGCCGTATCCCACCACGGTCGCACCGGCGTCCTTCTGATCCAGCAGGAAGCGCAGCAGTTCCCGGCGCACGGTCTCGGCGCGCTCGCGCAGCGGTCCATAGCCCCGCGCACTGTGCAGGCCGGCCTCGGCCTCGAGCGCCAGAACCTCCTCGACCCGGCGCGAGGGCTCGCCGCCGGCCTCCGCGGGCCGAGCCCAGATTCGCAGCGACCCGCCGTGGGTTCCGAGCATCTCCACATCCGCCACCACCAGACCACCGGTGGCCAGGGCCCGCTGCGCCGAGGCGAGCGTGTAGTACTGGAAATGCTCGTGGTAGATGGTGTCGAACTGGCCGTGGCGCACCAGGTTCAGTGCGTGGTGCACCTCGATCGAGAGCCAGCCGTCGTCGGCGGCCAGTGTACGCAGCGCCCGCGTGAATCCGCGCAGGTCGGGAACGTGGGCGTAGACATTGTTCGCGACCACGAGATCGGCGGGACCGTATTCGGCACGCACCCGCCGCGCCGTGTCCTCGTCCAGGAATTCGGTCAGTGTCGGCACACCGGCGGCCCGCGCGGCCGCTCCGACATTCTCCGACGGCTCGATGCCGAGGCAGGGGATACCCGCCGAGACCACCGTGCTCAGCAGGTAGCCGTCGTTACTGGCCACTTCCACCACGAACGATTCCGCGCCCAGTCCCAGCCGGGAACGGGCCGCCGCGACGAACTCTCGCGCGTGCGCGACCCAGCTCGCCGAGTACGACGAGAAGTAGGCGTACTCGGTGAAGGTCTCCTCCGGCGTGATCAGCGCCGGGATCTGCAGCAGCAGGCAGTCCGCGCAGATACGGAGATGAAGCGGATAGGTGGATTCCGGAAGGTTTAGCTGTTCCTCGGAAAGGAAACTCTCACAAGGAGGTGTCGATCCCAGGTCCAGAACACTGGACAGCCGGGTCGACTCACACAATCGGCAATGCACTCGGGCTCCACTCGAACGGTCACGGACATCGGCGGCGCCCCGCAGCCCCGAGAAGCAGCTTCTCTGTGCCGATCGACGGAAAAATAGCACCTATCCGGCGTACTTGCGACATATCGCCGGAAGGTTATTGCGCTTTGGTGACCTAGGGCATATCTTCAGCAAACCCGTAACGATTGGACTGCGTATAGCGATGGCGGCCAACCGAATCCGGTGATTCCCGCGGATCGGCCCCTTCCGGTGTCGCCGTCTGCCGCCCCGGTGGCCCCCACCGCTTGTGCGCGGCGCCAATCAGGGCAATACTTCTGCAACAGACCGGCCCGGATGAGACATATTCTGTGCTCCTCCGGGCCGGACTGCCTGAAAATGCGTGCAATCCGCCGTCGAATCGAACGGTCGGAGGCGCGGGTGGTTCCGAGTTCGAGCGGGTACGTTTCATGGTTCTGGATCTCCGGGCGGTCGGCGGCACGGTCGACCTGTCCCTGCCGAATCCCGCTGACCGGGACTCGTGGCGCGCCGGATATGTGCGCCGTCTGGCCGGCACCGACCTGGTCGTGGTCAGCGTGGCCGCCCTGTGCGCGCAACTGTCCAGCATCGCCGCCACCCGTCCCCTCTCGTGGGAACTCGACCCGCGCGTCACGGCTCTGACCTTAGGCGTCGCGCTCGGGTGGTCGATCCTGCTGGGCCGGAACGGGTCCCGGTCCCCGCATACGGCCGGCGCCGGAGCCGACGAGTTCCGCCGGCTGGCGTCGGCCTCTCTGCAACTGTTCGGGACCATCGCGATCGTCTCGTTGATCCTGCGGATCGATATCGCGCACGCGCATCTGGTGGTCGCGCTACCGCTCGGTCTGCTGGGCCTGGTCACCACCCGGGCATTGTGGCGCGGCCACGCGGCCCGGCATCGCGCCCTCGGCCGGTACCGGCGCTCGGTTCTCGTCGTCGGGGGCCCGGATGCGGCCCGGGCCATCGCGACCGCCCTCTCCGAGCGAGAACTGCACGGATATCACGTCGTCGGTATCTGCACGCCCACCGGCGGCGCGATCGGCGCACCGGCGGCGCTCCCGGTCGGCACCCGGGCGATCCCCATCGTCGGCAACGACCGCTCGGTGCGCAGTGCCGTGCGGCGCACCGGCGCGGACACCGTGGTGGTGATGGCCACCGACCGGCTCGGTCCCCGCGATATCCGGCGGCTCGCGTGGGATCTCGACGCCTTCGGTACCGAGCTCATCGTGGCGCCCGGTGTCATGGATATCTCCGGCACCCGGGTCGCCGGCCAGGTGCTGGCGGGTATGCCCATGCTGCATATCGAGCGGCCCCAGTACGACCGGGCGCTCTCCTTCGGCAAGACCGTTTTCGATCTCTGCTTTTCCGCGCTGGTCCTGATGTCGATCGCGCCCGTACTGTTCGCCCTCGCGGTGGCCGTGAAATGCACCAGCGCCGGTCCGGTGTTCTACCTGTCGGAGCGCATCGGGATGGACGGCAAACCGTTCCGGATGGTCAAGTTCCGCAGTATGTACCTGCGGGCCGACAAGGAAGCCGGATCGCTGATCACCGCGAACGGTGGCAATCCGCTGTTCTTCAAACTCAAGGACGATCCTCGGGTGACCCCGGTGGGCCGCTTTCTGCGCAAATACAGTCTCGACGAGCTTCCGCAGTTCTTCAACGTCCTGGCCCGGGAGATGAGTGTGGTCGGCCCCCGCCCGCAGGTACGGCGTGAAGTCCACTCCTACGACGGCGTGATGCGCCGCCGGTTGCTGGTGCGGCCCGGGATCACCGGCCTGTGGCAGGTCAGCGGGCGCTCCGACCTGTCGCCGGAGGAATCGGTCGAACTCGATATCTCCTATGTCGAGAACTGGTCGATGCTGCTGGATCTGCGGATCATCGCGCGCACCCTGCGGGCCGTCGCGCGCGGCGACGGCGCGTACTGACCGGTTTGCCCGGTGCACCGTACTCGGGATCGCCCTGCGCATATCCGCGAACGAAACGGTTTCCGGGCCAGCGTGTTTGCGTCCGCAGGCAAGGGGTAGGCGCGGTGTGTACCGAGGACGACGGACCGACTCGGCCCTGCTTCGGCGGCGGAAGTCGGTCGGACCCGACGAGAGCGAGGTCACCCCTATGAGCACGGTTACCGCTTCCACTGAGGTCGAAGTACCGATCAGCACGGCCTACAACCAGTGGACCCAGTTCGAATCCTTCCCGGAATTCATGGAAGGCGTCGAGCGGGTCGATCAGATCGACAACATCCATACCCATTGGAAGATCAAGATCGGACCCGGTGAGCGGGAATTCGACGCCACCATCACCGAACAGCATCCTGAGGAACGGGTGGCATGGCGTTCCGACAGCGGTCCCGAACATGCCGGTGTGGTGACCTTCCACCGCATCGACGACTCGAGGACGCGAGTCATCACCCAGATGGATATAGACCCCGAAGGGTTCGTCGAGAACGTCGCCGACAAATTCGGTGTCCTGGATCACCGCGTCAAGAGCGACCTGGAGCGGTTCAAGCAATTCATCGAATCGCGGCCGCACGCGAGTGGCGGTTGGCGCGGCGACGTGCCGCGTCCCGGCGGCTGAGTTCCGCCCGCTCGGTTCCGCCCGCTCGCGCCGAGCCGGCCGGGTCAGTCGAACGAATCCGCGACCTGCTCGCCGTCGACAGCGGTTTCCTGGAGAGCCAGCCAGCGATACCGGCCATCCTCGGCGAGCAGGACGGCGGTGGTGCGCCGGAATTCACGCCTGCCGCCGGCCTGCTGGCACTCCACGAAGCGAATGACCACGGTATCCGCTGTCGCGCACAGCAGTTCGACGGCGGAGACGGTGATCGTCAACCCCGGCCGGCTGTTGCGAGCCCGGTGCAGTCCGGAGAGCAGGTCTGTTTTCCGCACCACGGACCCATCGATGGTGACCATCGAGAAGTCGTCGTGATGGGCCGCCGCGAACGCGTCGAGGATCTGCGGTGACGCGGCCGAGCCCAGCCAGGCCGCCAGCAGGGCGTGCACCGTCTCGACTTCGGGCCGCAGATCCGGAGCGCCCGGTTCGGGGCCGGTTTCGGTCATACTCCGCACCCTAATCGCCCCGCCGCCGCGGGCGGTGGACCGGCTACCGCGGGTCGGCCCGGGTGAAACTGTCGAGCTCGGTGAGTTCCGCGGACAGCGACCAGAGCCGGGCGGCGTCATCCCGGTCCACCGCCCACGGTTTCACCCCGCCGATGAGCATATCGTCGCCGGTGGCCGGTTCGGCGATATCGCAATCCTGGCAGTAGGCGCCGCCGTGGCCGTCGAGTTCGGCGGCCGTAGCGGCCCACACGGCGGTTGCCGCGCCCTGGGCCGGAGTCTTGAACCCCTTCGCGGGCCGCCCGGCCGGCGTGACCCAACCCTGCGCGAGGTGCTCCGCGCGCGGAATATTGCGTTGCAGCGGAGTCAGGATGCTGCCGGGATGGACCGCGAACGCGCGCAGTTCCCCGGGGCCACACATCGTGTCCAGATGCACGGCGAACAGGGCGTTGGCGGTCTTGGACTGACCGTAGGCCTGCCAATGGTCGTAGCCGCGCCGGAAATGTGGATCATCCCAGCGGATCCCGGACAGGAAATGGCCCGACGAGGAGACCGAGACGATTCGGGCGCCGCGGGTCAGGGCCGGACGCAGCCGGTTCACCAGCGCGAAATGACCCAGATGGTTGATGGCGAAGTGCGCCTCCCAGCCCGGTCCGACGCGCTCGGCGGGGTAGGCCATCACCCCGGCGTTGGCGATCACGATATCCAGCCGGACCCCGGTGTCGAGGAACCTCTCGCCGAATCGGCGGACGCTGTCGAGATCGGCGAGATCCAGCGCGTGGACCACGGTGTGCGGAATCCCGGCGAGCGCCGCGCGCGCAGCATCCGGGCGCCGTGCCGGTACCACGACGCGTGCCCCGGCGGCCGACAGCGCGGCGGTCGCCGCCCGGCCGAGTCCGGAGTAACCGCCGGTGATCAGGGCCGTTCTGCCGCTGAGGTCCACTCCTCGGATCACCTCGCGAGCGGTGCTGAACGCGTGGAATCCCGAACCGATCCGGTGCTGTGCTGTGGTCATGGCAGCGACGCTAGAATCTAGAGTGCGATCTAGGTCAAGCTGTTGGCCACTCGGCTGGAGGGCGGATGCAGGAACTGTCGATCGGAGCCGTCGCGAAAGCGACCGGCTTGGGTGTGCACGCGCTGCGATTCTTCGAACGAGAAGATCTGTTTCTGCGCCCGATCCCGCGCACCGCGGGCGGGCGCCGCAGCTACGACTCCGCTGATATCGAATGGCTGCTGCTCTGTAAGCGGCTTCGGGATTCGGGCATGCCGATTGCCGGCATCCAGCGCTTCGCCGCGCTGGTCCGGTCCGGGCCCGGTAACGAAGCAGACCGCCTGGCGCTCCTGGAGGAACACGAACAGGCGGTCCGCGCCAGGATCGCCGATCTCGCGGCGAATCTGGAGATCATCTCCGACAAGGTCGCGATCTATCGCCGCCACGTGGCGGACGGGACGGCGGTGGGGGTGTGGGCGCCCACCGCGCGGATGTCCGAGTAGCCCCGTTTATCCGGTTACCGGGCGGGAATGATCCGCGGGTGCCGACGGCGGGGGAGTGGAATCATCGCCCCCGCGCTCCTCGGCGGAAGGGACGAGTGCGGAATGGATGCCGGGTTCGACGAGAACACCAGCGACGGTCGCCATACGTTTGCGGAACTCTATCGATATCGGATGCTGTACAACGCTCTGGCCTTCAACGAGTGGGCGGAGGCCGGCCGATACGACGTGCACAAGAGTCTGCGCCACAGTGACGGTGAGCTGTGCTTCGGAGGCGGCTGGTTCGTCGTGTACGCGACCCTGCCCACCGGGCAGATCGCCAACCACTACGAGTTGCGACACTGGGACCTTTTCCGGATCCCCGAGCGTTGCCGGCCGGTAGCGTGGGACGGGCATACGCCGCGGGAGGCGGCGGCGCGTATCGATCGGTTCCTGCGCGTCGCGCCGGGCGGAGACGCATCCAATACTTGACTCATTCAAGAAAAGAGACGAGACTTCCGTACGTGCATACAGCCACGGACTTCCAGCAGATGCTGCGGGGAGTTTCGCTTCGCGTCACGGCCGCGCGCGTCGCGGTGCTGAGCGCGGTGCAGGACCACCCGCACGCCGATACGGATACGATCATCCACGCCGTACGGGCAGATCTGTCGGCGGTATCACATCAGGCGGTGTACGACTCGTTGCGCACGCTCACCGCGGCAGGCCTGATCCGCTGTATTCAGCCCCCCGGATCGGTGGCCCGGTACGAATCGCGGGTCGGCGACAACCACCATCACGTCGTATGCCGGGCGTGTGGGGCGATCGCCGACGTCGACTGTTCGGTCGGGGCCGCTCCGTGCCTGACCGCGTCCGACGACCACGGCTTCACCATCGACGAGGCCGAGGTCATCTACTGGGGTCTGTGCCCGAACTGCGCGACGGCCCCACGCCCCTGATCGCAGCCCGTAACACTCATTCAGGAAGGAATGTCGTGACCTCCGAAAGCCGTCCGCCCGCTCCTGACACGGGGACCCGCAGCACCAGCGAGAGCGAGAACCCGGCGATCCCGTCGCCCACGCCGCATACCGATCAGCGCCCCCGCACCAACACCGACTGGTGGCCGGAACAGATCGATGTCTCGGTACTGCACGCCCACTCCTCGAAATCGAACCCCCTCGGCGAAGATTTCGACTACGCCGCGGAGTTCGCGAAACTCGATGTCGAAGCGCTGAAGGCCGATGTCGCCGCGGTCCTCACCGATTCACAGGACTGGTGGCCCGCCGACTACGGCAACTACGGCGGCCTGTTCATCCGGATGAGCTGGCACGCCGCCGGCACCTACCGGATCGCCGACGGCCGCGGCGGCGGTGGGCAGGGGGCCCAGCGTTTCGCGCCGCTCAACAGCTGGCCCGACAATGCCAATCTGGACAAGGCCCGCCGGCTGCTGTGGCCGGTCAAACAGAAGTACGGTAACCAGATCTCCTGGGCCGATCTGCTGGTGTTCGCCGGCAATGTGGCGCTGGAGTCGATGGGATTCCAGACCTTCGGGTTCGGTTTCGGCCGGCCCGATATCTGGGAGGCGGAAGAGGTCTACTGGGGTCCGGAGGACACCTGGCTCGGCGACGAGCGCTACAGCGGTGATCGCGAACTCTCCGGACCGCTGGGCGCCGTGCAGATGGGCCTGATCTATGTGAATCCCGAAGGTCCCAACGGCCAACCGGATCCGATGGCCGCGGCCCGCGACATCCGGGAGACGTTCGGCCGGATGGCGATGAACGACGAAGAGACCGCCGCCCTCATCGTCGGCGGCCACAGCTTCGGAAAAACCCACGGCGCGGGCGATCCCGACCTGGTAGCCGCCGAACCCGAAGCCGCCCCGATCGAGCAGCAGGGCCTCGGCTGGAAGAGCGCGTACGGCACCGGTAAGGCCGGCGATGCCATCACCAGCGGTTTGGAGGTCGTCTGGACCGCCACACCCACCAAGTGGGGTAACGGGTTCCTGCAGAACCTCTACGGCTACGAATGGGAACTCACCAAGAGTCCCGCCGGAGCGTGGCAGTGGAAGCCGAAGGACGGCGCCGGTGCCGGCACCATCCCGGACCCGTTCGACGGGCCTGCCCGGACCCCCACCATGCTCACCACGGATTTGGCGCTGCGGGAGGATCCGATCTACCGGGAGATCACCCGCCGCTGGCTGGATCACCCGGAGGAGCTCTCCGAAGCGTTCGCCAAGGCCTGGTACAAGCTGCTGCACCGCGATATGGGCCCGATCAGCCGGTATCTGGGGCCCTGGGTCCCCGAACCCCAGCTGTGGCAGGACCCGGTGCCCGCCGTGGATCACGTGCTGATCGACGAAAACGACATCGCCACCCTGAAGCGCACGATCCTCGACTCCGGTCTGTCGGTGGCGCAGCTGGTCAAGACCGCCTGGGCGGCCGCCGCCAGTTTCCGCAGTACCGATAAGCGCGGCGGCGCCAACGGCGCCCGTATCCGGCTCGAACCCCAGAAGAGCTGGGAGATCAACGAACCCGCCGAACTGGCGAAGGTGCTGCCGGCGCTGGAGCGGATCCAGCAGGATTTCAACGGCACCGCTGCCGGCGGCAAGAAGGTCTCGCTGGCCGATGTCATCGTGCTCGCCGGCTCGGCCGCCGTCGAGAAGGCGGCGTCCGAGGCCGGGCACGAGGTCACCGTGCCGTTCGCGCCCGGGCGCACCGACGCCACCCAGGAGGACACCGATGTGGAATCGTTCGCGGTGCTGGAACCGCGGGCCGACGGTTTCCGCAACTACACGCGGCCAGGTGAGAAGGCTCCGCTGGAACGGCTGCTGCTCGATCGGGCCTATATGCTCGACGTGACCGCGCCGGAGCTGACGGTGCTGGTCGGAGGGTTGCGCGCTCTCGGTGCCAACTACGGCGGTGCCGCCCACGGTGTATTCACCGACCGGCCGGGCACCTTGACGAACGACTTCTTCGTCAACCTGCTCGACCAGGGCACGGAGTGGAGGGCGTCGGAGTCGGCGGAGAATGTCTACGAGGGCCGGGACCGCAAGTCCGGGCAGGCGAAGTGGACGGCCACCGCCAACGACCTCGTCTTCGGCTCGCATTCGGTGCTGCGCGCGGTCGCCGAGGTCTACGCCCAGCGTGATGCCGGGCGCAAGTTCGTCGATGATTTCGTCGCGGCCTGGATCAAGGTCATGAACAACGACCGCTACGACCTGTCCTGATCTGCGACGGCGGACCCGGTCCGCCGTACGGTTCGCCGAGTGGCCCCTCCCGATCCGTCGGGAGGGGCCACTCGCATCCGGCACCCGCCGGCGTGGTCGCGTTGATGACAAATGTCATCAACGGGCGATGAGCAACCCACCGAATCCGCTGACTGCGCTCACTACTGGACGCGGGCCGTTCCCGCGAGGCTGGAAGCCATGAACACGGCCAAGCACCAGCCACCCGAAATCCGGCCGGCGGGGACCTCCCGGCCGACCGATGTCATCACCGCCCGCGGTCTGCGCCGCGTCTACGGCCGCGGCAAGGACGCCTTCGAAGCGGTCGGCGGCATCGACCTCCAGGTGTCCGAGGGGGAGGTGTTCGCACTGCTGGGCACCAACGGCGCCGGCAAAACCTCCACGCTCGACATGCTGGAAGGTCTGGTGGCCCCCTCTGCGGGTTCGGTCGAGGTCTTCGGTCTCGACCCGCTGCGCCATCGCGGCGAGGTCCGGCCGCAGATCGGCATCATGCTGCAGTCCGGCGGGCTGCCCGCCGAACTGACCGTCCTGGAAACACTCGAGATGTGGCGCGGGACATGTACCGCCCCCACCACCACCGATTCCGTCCTGGAGCGGGTGGGCCTGGCCGATCGGGCGAACGTCCGGGTCGGATCGCTGTCGGGCGGCGAACAGCGCCGCGTCGATATGGCCTGCGCGCTACTCGGGCAGCCGCGCCTGTTGTTCCTCGACGAGCCCACCACCGGGCTCGATCCGGAAAGCCGCCGCCGGACCTGGGGGCTGCTCGCCGAGCTGAAATCCACCGGGGTCACCATGGTGCTCACCACGCATTATCTGGACGAAGCGGAGGCGCTCGCCGACCGGATCGTGATCATGCACAAGGGTGCGGTCGCCCGCGCGGGCACGCTGCGCGAAATCGTCGACGGACATCCGGCGCGCATCGTGTTCGACCATCCGGGCCTGCCGCTGCCGCAGCTGCGTGACGCGCAGGTCGATGCCCGGGCCCGTGTCACCGTCACCACTCACGATCTGCAGGGGCACCTCTCCGAAGTACTCGAATGGGCGCGGGAGCACGGCCTGCGGCTCGGTGGCCTGGAAGCCCGCGCCGCGTCCCTGGAATCGGTATTCCTCGATATCGCCGACGATACGGATGCCGCCGACGGCTCGTCCGATATCCCGGAGACCACTGACGAGTTGATCGGAGCACGCCGATGACCACCCTCGCAAGATCCGCCCCGCGTTTTCACCGCCGCCCGCTGGCCGCCCTCGCGAAGGCCGAGTATCTACAGTTCCGGCGGAACAAAACCCTCATCTACATGGCGACGGTGTTCCCCATCGGAATCCCGGTGGCCATGTTCTTCATCGCCGCCCGGGACGCGACGCCGACGCGGGCGACGGCGGCGATGGCCTTCGAACTACTCGCGGTGGTCGCCCTGCTGTTCGTGCAGTACTACTCGGTGCTCTCGATGGTGACGACCCGCCGCGGCGAAGGGGTGCTGAAACGACTGCGCACCGGTGAGTCCACGGACCGGCAGATTCTCACCGCACCGGCGATCCCCGGCGCGGTGGTGACGCTGGCCTGCGCCGCGGTGGTCGCCGCCGTCGTCTACGGCGCCGGAGTACCCGCGCCCGTGAACCCCGTCGCGATACTGCTGGCACTTCTCGGCGGAATCCTGCTGTTCTCGCTGCTGGCGCTCGCGACCAGTACGGTCACCAAGAATGCCGAGGCCGCGCAGATCACCTCGCTGCCGGTGATGACGGTGGCCATGCTCGGACTCGCCTCCATCCGCGGCATCCTGCCGGACAGACTGGCCGATATCGCCGACTGGACACCGTTCGCCGCGGTGTCCGATCTGATCTCGCTGGGAGTCGCCGGTACGGCCGTCGGCACCACCGAACCGGTGCTCGGTTTCGCCGCCACCTTCCCCGAGCTCGGCCGCCCGTTTGCGACACTGGCGATATGGACCGTCCTGGCGCTCGCGCTGATCCGCACGAGCTTCCGCTGGGACGATCGCGGGTGACCCACTGGGCCTCCCGGTGGCACGAGATGTCGGGGGCGGCCAAGTTCCGCCTCTACACCTGGGCCACGCTTCAGGGGACGTTGGTGTCGATGATCCTCGTTGTCGCAATCACCGCGCGCTCGCCGTGGCCTACGGCCGCCATCGTGGTGGCGGGTGCCGCGGCGATCGCGGCGGTCGAAGCCCGTCCCGAGCTCGGTGCCTCGACGAGTCCGGCGATACGACGGTGGCTGCTGCCCGCCGCCACGGTCACCCTGGCGGCGGTGTGGCTGGCCGCTGCCGTCGTCGCACGCACCGCCACCGGCGACAAGGTGGTGGCGCAAGCGCGGGTGGTCGGTATTCTCACCGTCCTGCTGGCCGTGTTCGCGGTGCTGTCGTTCCTCCGCGGCAGGTGGTGGATTCTGCTCGGTCTCGCCGTCGCCACCGGTCTCGCTTTCGGCTTCACCGCCAGGGCCGCTCTGGGTATCGGTGCCGGCATTCTGGCCGGGGGGCTCGTCGCCATCGGGACGGCCCTGCTCACGGTGTGGGGGTTGCGTATCGTCGACGAACTGGAGCGCACCAAGGTCGTGGAGGCCGAGTTGCGGGTCGCGCAGGAACGGCTGCGGTTCGCCCGGGACCTGCACGACGTGGTGGGCCGCGGGTTCTCCGCGATCGCCGTCAAAAGCGAACTCGCGACCGCCCTGTCGCGCGCCGGGAAGTCCGACCGGGCCGCCGCCGAGATGGACGAGGTCCGCACCCTCGCCGTCGAGTCGATGGGGCAGATGCGGGAACTGGTCCGGGGCTACCGCGGCATCGATCTGCTCGGCGAGGTCGGCGGTGCGCGGTCGCTGCTGTCGGCGGCCGGTTGCCGGATGCTCATCGAGGGCGACCCCGCCGCGGTCCCCGGACGATTTCACGAGGTCGCGGCGTGGGTGGTTCGTGAGGGCACCACGAATATCGTCGAACACTCCGCGGCCACGGTCGCGACCCTGACCCTCGGAGCCGCGGGAATGTCGCTGCGCAACGACAACCCGCACACTCCGGTGGGGGAGCGGTCGGGGCTGCGCGGCCTGGCCGAGCGGCTCGCGACCGTGGGCGCGACTCTCGAGACCACCGCCACCGATACCGAATTCTTGCTCGAAATACATTGGGGAGAACAGTGATACCCGTTTTCCTGGCCGACGACGAAACCCTCATCCGCGCCGCCCTGGCGACCATGCTCGACCTGGAAGCCGATCTCGAGGTCGTGGCCCATATGGGTTCCGGTGAGGAACTCGTCGCCGCGTGGCTCCACCGCCGCGACAGCGGAGAACCGCAGGCCGTGGCCGTCATCGACCTGCAACTGCCCGGTATCGACGGTATCGACACCGCCGCGCAACTGCTCGCGGCAACCCCCGGCGGCGCGACCCTGATCGTCACCAGCCACGGCCGCCCCGGCTACCTCAAACGGGCGCTCGCCACCGGTGTCCGCGGATTCCTGCCCAAAACCACCTCGGCCGCCACCTTGGCCGAGGTGATCCGCACCGTCCACGCAGGCGGTCGCTATGTCGATCCCGAGCTCGCCGCGGAGGCGATCAGCGCCGGCGACACCGTGCTCACCGCCCGCGAGGCCGATGTCCTGGAATACGCCCTGGACGGCTCATCCGTCGACGATATCGCCCGTCGGATCCACCTCTCGCCCGGCACCATCCGCAACTATCTGTCCTCGGCCATGGCCAAACTCGGCGTCTCCAACCGCTACGAGGCCGCCCTCAAAGCACGCGAGAAGGGCTGGATCTAGGTAGGCCGGGCCGTCTCCTCGTCGAACTGCGCCCGCGCCCGCTCCACATCGGGCAGAGCGACCGTCGTCCAGTCCAGCAGGGCGTCGATGAGATCCTGCAGCGATTTCCCGATACCGGTGATGCGATACTCGACCGCCACCGGCCGGGTATCGGTGACGGTCCGTTCCACCATCCCGTTGCGTTCCAGCCGCCGCAGCGCCGTCGTCAGCGATTTCTGTGTGACCACCGGTATCGCCCGGCGGAGTTCGTTGAAACGCAACGGTCCCTCGCACAGCGACTCCAGAATCTGCACCGACCATTTGTCGAGCACCTGATCGAGCAGTTCACGATGCCGCGCGGACAGCTGCGGGCCGGGCGGGTTCGGGGGAGCGGTTTCCGGCATGACACCTAGTCTCGTTGAAGTGTCCTTCGAGTACCAGGTAGACCTCGGATACCTACACTGCGAAGGAAGGCTCCACCGTGACCGTGCAGTACCTCACCCCCGACGGTATGTTCGCTCCCGTTCCCTACCACCACGTTTCGATCGCCACCGGCACCCGCCACATCCACGTCGCCGGCCAGATCGCGCGCGACTCCGAGGGGAACCCCGTCGCCACCGGTGACCTCGCCGGCCAAGTGGCGCACTCCCTGCGCAACACCGCCCGCGGCCTCGCGGGCGCCGGCGCCACTTTCGCCGACGTGGTACGCCTTCGATTCTTCGTCACCGATTGGAGCCCGGACAAGTACCCCGCGTTCATCGAGGGCATCGAACGGGTCTCCGGGGAACTCGGCCTACCGGACCCCTTGCCGCCGGTGTCCGCGATCGGCGTCGACTATCTCTTCGAACCCGATGTGCTCGTCGAAGTCGAGGCCGACGCGATCCTCGACTGAGCTGCTCGCCGCCGCTCCGCCTGAGGCAGGAGGATCGCGCTCGGGCGGTCCGCGCGAGCCGGGTGCTGCACTGGAAACACCCCGCTCGACCAGCCGATTAGCTCTCCCGAGCCCCTCTGGGGTAATCTCATCGAGCGCCCGGGGACCGGGCGCGACGGGCTGTGGCGCAGTTTGGTAGCGCACTTGACTGGGGGTCAAGTGGTCGCAGGTTCAAATCCTGTCAGCCCGACAGCAGAAAAAACCCTTCCGAACTGCGGTCGGAGGGGTTTTTCTCGTTGCAGCGACCCGAGCGCTTCCGGCGCGATCTCACAGAGATCTCACGTTTTCGCCACTATCGACCCCGTCCCAGCGCTCCAGAACCTCCCGGTTGTCGGGCACGGTCTCAGGTACGTCGATGTAGTGGGCTTTGGCCGCCGCGCGGGTATCGCCGAACTGGCGGCCCGCGCGCTCGGGGTCGCACAGGCGCGGTCGACGGCGGTCGAATGTCGCGGTTGCCGTCCACGGTCACGCCCATCGTCATATCGATCGGGCGACTCGCGACGTTGCCGTCTCTGATCTTCACGTTCACGCAGTCCAGAAACAGCACCGGATACACCGAGTCCAGGGGCCGGTTCTGCCAGTCGGCCATGGCATCCATAACCCGGTCGGTGTTGGTGGAAATAGGTTATTTCGATACCTCGGCGCCATTGACCTCACGCAGCTGCGCCGAGATCTCCCCGGTCGCCGATTTTCGGCCGGCAGCGAGGTCGCGAAATTCTGCACACCGTTCAAACTGCGCGACGTTTCTTCACCATCTGCAGTTGTGTTGCGGAGGGGTGCCGGTGCATGGGGCGACCTGTGGCGACGATCGCGGTCCGGAAAATTTAATCGTCCGTTCACCGGTGGGAGCCGCTTCCGGTTGCGCCGAAGACCGGCGCCGGTTTCACTTGGCGCGTGAGCGCACACGAAAGTGCCTCGTCCTGCCGGTGTTCCGGGGGTCGGGTTATCTACAGGCAACCATTGCGGCTCCGAGGTGCGCTCGGGCGAAGCGGTTCGATACGACGGAACGCCCACCACCCGGTCGAGAGCCGGCCAAGTATCTCGTCCTGTGCGCGGACCGTGGCATCGCCAGAAGGATCCGGCTCCGCTGAACCCCTGACGTCTCCGCCCGGCGGATGGACGGATCGCCGGGGCTGTTCGGCTGATTTGATTGTCAGCGTTCTATCGAAGGAATTGACAGCGTGGCAGGTAACGCGTCTCCAGGAAATTCTGAATCGGCGAATTCGGATCTGCTGACCTGGGTGATATCCGGGCACGACGCGGATGCGGTGCGCCGTCGGGCTGCTCGATTGCAGGAGTGGGCCGCCGGGCAGCCGGCGGGCGATCTGCCGGGGATCGGTACCTCGCTGCTGCGTATCCGGGGCGCGGGCTGGCGGGGTGCGGTGGTGGGCAGCGGTCCGGAAGAACTGTCGGCCGGATTGACGGCATTGACCGATCCGCTGGGGGAGGCCACCGGTGGCGGAATGACGGCTTCGGGCCGGGTCGCGCGTCGCCGGGTGGTTTTCGTCTGTCCCGCTCAGGGGGGTCAGTGGACAGGTATGGCCAGGGAGCTGCTGGCGGCGGGGGGTGTGTTCGCGGAGGCGATCGCCGACTGTGAGGCGGCGTTGGCGCCCTTCGTGGACTGGTCGCTGTCCGAGGTATTGCGTAGTGAATCGGATGCCGCTTCCCTGGAGCGGGTCGATGTGGTGCAGCCGGTACTTTTCGCGGTCACGGTGGCTTTGGCACGGTTGTGGCGGTCGTATGGGGTGGAGCCGGACGCGGTCGTGGGACATTCCCTCGGTGAGATCGCCGCGGCGGTGGTCGCGGGCGGGCTGTCCTTGTCGGACGGGGCGAGGGTGACAGCTTCGCGGGCGGGCATCGTGGCGGAGACGTTGTCGGGTTCCGGGGCGATGATCTCGGTGGGGCTATCAGAAGAGGGGACGCGGGAACGGCTGGCGGATTTCGGCGGCCAGTTGTTCTTGGCGGCGGTCAACGGCCCGCGGCAGACCGTCGTCACCGGTGGTAGCGGTGCCGCGGCGGAGTTCGTAGCCCGATGCGAGAACGACGGGGTATGGGCAAAGCGGGTTGCGGTGGATTACGCCTCGCATTCGCCGGCGATCGATGAGATCCGGGATCGGGTACTGGCGGACTTGGCGCCGATCCTGCCGCGGTCGGGTGATATCCCGTTGTGCTCGACCGTGACCGGCGAGTTCTTGGACACCGCGGAGATGGACCCGGGGTACTGGTACCGGTGGGAGCGCAGTCCGGTGCGTTTCGCCGCGGCGATCGAATGTCTTCTGGACGCGGAGATGAATGCGTTCATAGAGCTGAGTCCGCATCCGGCTTTGCTGTCGTCGATCGAGTCGATCGCGGATTCGCTGGGGAAGGCGGATCGGATCGCCACTGTGGAGACCCTGCGCTTCGGCCGGGGTGGACCGGACCAATTCGCGACAGCCCTGGCCCAGGCCTATTGCGTGGGAATCGACCTCCCCGCGGAGGTCTTGACCCCGGCCGCGGCTCCGGTGGCGTTGCCGGACTCGCTGTTCGATCTCGACGGGGCGACCACGGGGGAACCGGCCACGGTTTCGCGGGAATCATCGGCGACAGGGCCGTTCGCCACGCGATTGCTCGCCGCTGCCGAGCGGGATCGTGACGCTCTGGTGCTGGGGGTGGTACTCGAGCAGATCACGGGTGTGGTGGGACCCGACGCCGATATCGACCCGGATCGGCCTTTCAGCGCGGCCGGATTCGATTCCCTCGGCGGACAACGGATACGCACTCTGCTCACGGCAGCTGTGGGAGTGGCGTTACCGGTGACCCTGGTGTTCGACCATCCCACGCCGCGGGCGGTGGCCCGGCTGATCCGGTCCCGGATCGAGGGGACGGACCCGGCGACCTCCCGGCGTCCACAGTCGTTCGCTGCTCGCGCGCGCTCCGATGAGCCGGTGGCGATCGTCGGCATAGGCTGCCGTTTCCCGGGTGGGGTGGCCTCGGCGGACGACCTGTGGGATGTGGTCGCCGGCGGGCGGGATGTGATCGGTCCGTTCCCCACCGATCGGGGATGGGATCTGGGCCGCCTGTTCGACGCGGACCCCGACACCCCGGGAACCACGTACGTGCGGGAGGGAGGGTTCCTCAACGATCCGGCGGGTTTCGACGCGGGCTTCTTCGGGATCAGCCCGCGCGAGGCCACCGCCATGGACCCGCAGCAACGCCTCACACTCGAAGTGGCCTGGGAGGCGTTGGAGGATGCGGGGATCGACCCGACCTCCTTACGGGGCAGCGACACCGGGGTGTACGTGGGGGCGTGGTCCTCGGGATACGCGGGGCGGGTGGCCGGCCCGCACGAGGGGTACCGGTTGACCGGTACGACACGCAGCGTCATTTCCGGCCGGGTCTCCTACACCCTCGGTTTGGAGGGGCCGGCGGTCACAGTCGACACGGCCTGCTCGTCCTCGCTGGTCGCTCTGCACCTGGCGGTACAGGCACTCCGCAACGGAGAGGTCTCGCTGGCCCTGGCCGGTGGTGTCACCGTACTGGCCGACCCCGGTCTGTATGTGGACTTCGCCCGGCAGCGCGGCCTGGCGAAAGACGGGCGGTCCAAGGCTTTCTCCGGAGCCGCGGATGGGGTGGGATGGTCCGAAGGGGCGGGGCTGGTGATCGTCGAGCGGCTTTCCGACGCACGACGCCTGGGCCATCCGGTGCTGGCACTGGTGCGCGGGAGCGCGCTGAACCAGGACGGGGCCTCGAACGGTCTCTCCGCGCCCAGCGGCCCCGCTCAGGAACGGGTGATCCGTGCCGCACTCGCGGATGCCGGGCTGGCACCCGGGGACATCGCCGCGGTGGAGGCGCACGGCACCGGTACGACGCTGGGCGATCCCATCGAAGCACGGGCATTGATCGCCGCGTACGGCGGGACGCGCGCCGGCCGGCCTTTGCGGATCGGGTCCCTGAAATCGAATATCGGCCATTCGGTGGCGGCGGCCGGGGTCGCCGGCGTGATCAAGATGGTGTCCGCGCTCCGGCACGAGGTGTTGCCGCGGACCCTGCACGTGGATGAACTCTCGCCCCATGTGGAGTGGGCGGACAGCGGAGTGCGGGTGCTGACCGAGGCCGAACCCTGGCCGATATCGGATCGGCCGCGACGAGCCGGTGTCTCCTCGTTCGGAATCAGCGGGACGAACGCACACATGATCCTGGAGGAGGCACCGGCCCCCGGGGACCGGGCGTCCGCGGGTGAGCGGGTGCCGTCCGGGGAGACACTCGCGCTTCTGGTTTCCGCCGCGTCCGGCGCCGCCCTGCCCGCGCAGGCGCGACGATTGCGCCGATGGCTGATGGATCGGCCGGAGGTCGAGCTCGGCTCGGTGGCCGGTGCGCTGGCGCACCGGCGCGCGCAGCTGCCCCATCGAGCCGTGGTACTCGGTGCCGGGCGCGACGAGGTACTCGCCGGTTTGGCCGAGCTCGCTGCCGGTCGTGACCACCCGGGGGTGATCACCGGGACGGCGGTCGCGGCGAAGACCGCGTTCCTGTTCACCGGGCAGGGCGCGCAACGGGTGGGGATGGGACGTGACCTCTACGCCGCCTTCCCGGTATTCGCGGCGGCCTTGGACGAGATCTGCGCGGAATTCGAGACTCTGCTCGAGCCCCTGCCGGGCCGCGAATCCGGCTCCGGATCGTTGTTGCGGGAAGTGATGTTCACCGGCCCCGAGGAGGCATTGCAGCGCACCGAATTCACTCAGCCGGCGCTGTTCGCCTTCGAGGTGGCCCTGTTCCGGCTGATCGAGTCGTTCGGGATCACTCCCGATGTGGTGGCCGGGCATTCGATCGGGGAGTTGGCCGCCGCCTACGTGGCGGGCCTGTGGTCTCTGGCGGACGTGTGTGTGCTGGTGGCGGCGCGGGGCCGGCTGATGGGCGGGTTGCCCGCCGGCGGGGGCATGCTGGCGGTCGCGGTTGCCGAAGGGCGGGCCGGGGAGTTGGTGGCCGGGTATGGGGGCCGGCTGTCGGTGGCGGCGATCAACGGACCTTCCGCCGCGGTGCTCTCGGGGGAGATCGAGGCGATCGCGGATATCGAGGGCCGACTTGCGGCCGACGGCGTGAGAACGACGCGCCTCCGGGTCGGCCACGCATTTCATTCGGCGCTCATGGAACCCATGCTCGAGGAGTTCCGGTCGGTGGCGACCCGGGTGGAATACCGGAATCCGTCACTTCCCCTCGTCTCGAATGTTTCCGGTGAGCTCATCGGGGACTCCGCTGTGGATCCGGACTACTGGGTGCGCCACGTTCGGGCGTCGGTCCGTTTCGCGCCGGGAGTGGACGCGCTGCTGGCGGCCGGGGTCCGGCGTTTTGTGGAGATCGGCCCGGACGGCGTCCTGACGGCCCTGACCCAGGAGTGTGCGACCGAGCAGGCTGCCGGGCACGAGGTGGCGGTCATCGCCTGCGCGAGTCGTTCCACCGACGAGGTGGCGCATCTCGTCCGCGCTGTCGGGCAGGCGCATGTCGCGGGTGCCGCGGTGCGGTGGGATACCCTCCTGCCCGATCCGGTTACCAAGCGAATTAGCTTGCCCACCTACGCCTTTCAGCGATCTAGGTATTGGCTAGGAGCGGCGTCAACCGGCCCGTCGCGGGGGTGGATGGACCATCCCATCCTGACCGGCGTCATCGATCTGGGAGCCGGCGACGAATGGCTTTTCACCGGTGGTTTCTCGCTCGACACCCATCCCTGGGTAGGTGATCACACCTGGGGGGACGCGGTGGTGCTGCCGAGTGCGGCGTTGATCGAATTTCTGCTGGTCGCCGGCGATCACCTCGGTTGCGGTGTGGTCGAGGAGCTGACCCTGTTGGCACCGATCTCACCGGGGCCGGGCGATGCGGTGGAACTGCGGACCCTTGTTCGGGCCGCAGACGCCGACGGTCGGCGGGCTTTCGAGTTCTCCTTCCGCGTCGCGGGCGGAGACTGGGTGCGCAACGCCGACGGCAGCCTGGTCGCTGAATCCACGGGTTTGTCGTTGGCCGACCGTCTGCGGGACGAGGACTGGCCTCCGCCGGGGGCGGAGGCGCTCGACAGCGCCGGTATTCCGGATCAGATCATGCGTACCAGCGGATTGCACTATGGCCCGGCGTTTCTGGGTGTGCGCGAAGCATGGCGGCACGGTGCGGTGGTGTATTCGGAGGTCGAGGCCGATACCGAGGCCGCCACGGATCTGACCCGCTTCGACCTCCATCCCGCCCTTCTGGATCTCGTGATGCATGCCGGGGTTGCCTGGCTCTACCCGGAGACCACCGATCGGGGGCCGCAGGCCGAGAGTGACGCGGGGTGGTTGCTTTTCCGATGGGGCAACGCGCGTTTCCATCGTGCGGCGGGGATGTCGTGGTCGAAGGGGTCGACCCGGTTACGGGTGATCGCGGTCTCGAACGGGCCGCGCAGTATCGCCGTCGCCGCGATCGACCCGGCCGGTAATCCCGTGGTTTCGGTGGACGAGGTGGTCGCCCGCGCGTACACCGGGGCAGAAGGGGCCGGTAGCGGGCGTCGCGGGACCGTGGCGGTCTACGCGCAGCAGTGGGAATCGATCGAGCTGCCCGCCGCGCCGGCGATGCGGGTGGCGGCACTGTCGGCGGAGCCGGTACCGGGGTTCGAGCGGCAGCACGTGTCGATAGCGGACATGATCACGGCCGGTGCCCGGACCGCCGCGGCAGCGGGCGAGCGGACCGATGCCGCGGGTCGCACGGGGACCGATGCGGCGGATCGGGCGCGAACCGGTGCGGATCGCGTGGGGACGGTCTCCGATGTTCCGGATGCGGTGGTGTGGCGATCGGAGACCTCCACCGGGAGCGCGAGTACCGGTTCGGCAGCCATCCTGGAAAGTGCATACGCCGTGCTCGATCTCGTCCGATCCTGGTTGGCGGAAACACGATTGGCCGACACCCAGCTGGTTGTCGTGACCTCGGGCGGGTTCGGCGGTGCCGGGGTGCCCGCGGGCCTCGATACGGCAGCAGGCGCGGTGACCGCCGAGCCCACGGATGTCGAATCGGGGATGGATGCCGCCGCCGTGTGGGGGCTGGTGCGCAGTGCGCAATCCGAGCACCCCGGGCGCTTCACGCTGATCGATATCGAACCCGCGCAGCCGCTTTCGGTGGAGCACGTCGGTGCCGTCCTGGCCTCGGGGCAGCCCCAGGTGATGCTGCGCGGGCGCGATGTTCTGGTACCTCGCTTGGTCGCGACCACCGCCCCGGATACCGCTGCGCCGGAACTGACGGACAGCACCGTGCTCGTCACCGGGGGGACCGGCGGGCTGGGGGCCGTGGTCGCCAGGCACCTGGTCACCCGGCACGGGGTGCGGCAGCTGGTGCTGGCTTCCCGCCGCGGTACGGCGGCGCCCGGAGCGGCCGAACTCGCCACGGAACTGACCGATCTCGGCGCGAGCGTCCGGATCGTCGCCTGCGATATGGCTCGGCGGAAGAATGTGCGGGAACTCCTGGACACCATCGATCCCTCCGGCCCGTTGGCCGTGATCCACACGGCCGGTGTGGTCGACGACGTGACCGTCACCGCGTTGACTCCGGAGCGGACAGCGTCGGTTTTCGCGCCGAAGGTAGATGCCGCGATCCACCTGCACGAACTCACCCGGCTCCGGAATGTTCCTGTTTTCCTGGCATTTTCCTCGGTGGCCGGCCTGCTGGGGTCGGCCGGTCAGGCCAATTACGCTGCCGCCAACTCCGCGCTCGACGCGCTCATGGAGCACCGCCGGTCGGCCGGGTTACCCGGGGTTTCGGTGGCCTGGGGACCGTGGGAGCAAACCGGTGGGATGACGGCCGGGTTGGACGACGCGGCGCTGGCGCGCTGGGAGCGCTGGGGGTTGGGCCGGCTCGGCCACGATGAGGGGATGGCGCTGTTCGACGCGGCTCTGCGCGGTGCCACCCGGCCGGGGCCCCTCGCCGCGCTGCGCTTCGACCCGACCGCGGTGCGCCGTGCTTCGGAGCTGGATCTCATACCGGCGGTATTGCGCGGATTCGCCGGCCGGACCGGCCGCCGGAAATCCGCCGGCGCCGATTCGCCGGCGGATCGGGTGGCTTCGGCGGCGCCGGAGCAGCGGCTTCCACTCGTGCTGGACCTGGTCCGCCGGGAAGTCGCCGCGGTGCTGGGGCACGATTCGGAAGCGGCCATCGAGGTGAGCAAACCCTTCAGTGATATGGGTTTCGACTCTCTGGGTTCGGTGGATCTGCGCAATCGGCTGGGCCGGGTCACCGGAATCCGACTGCCCTCGACCCTGGTGTTCAACTACCCGACGCCCGAAGCAGTCGCCGAGTTCGTGCTCTCCCAGCTCACGACCGCCACGTCTCGCACGTCAGCGCCGACGCCCGTACCCGCGAAGCGGGTCGTGCCCGCCGCGCCGGCCGGTGAGCCGATCGCGATCGTGGGTATGGCCTGCCGCTACCCGGGCGATGTGTCCTCACCCGAGGAGTTCTGGCACCTGATCGCCGGCGGAACCGACGCCATCGGCGGGTTCCCGGACGACCGAGGCTGGGATCTGGGCCGGCTCTACAATCCCGATCCCGACGAACCCGGCACGGTCTACACCCGCGGCGGCGGTTTCCTGGCCGATGCCACGGTATTCGACGCGGAATTCTTCGGTATCGGGCCGAGCGAGGCCACGGCCATGGATCCGCAGCAGCGGGTCCTCCTGGAGGTGGCGTGGGATGCCGTCCAGGACGCCGGGATCGATCCGGGATCGTTGCGTGGTCAAGAGATCGGTGTATTCGCCGGTGCGAGTGCCTCCGACTATGTCGCCTCCGTGCCCGGTGAACTCGAGACGTTCCGGCTCACCGGCACCACTCAGAGCGTTCTCTCCGGCCGGATCGCCTACACCTTCGGATTCGAGGGTCCGGCGGTCACGGTGGACACTGCCTGTTCCTCATCCTTGGTGGCCGTTCATCTCGCCTGCCAGTCCTTGCGGGCCGGAGACTGTTCCGTGGCGCTCTCCGGTGGCGTATCGGTCTGGGGTTCGCCCTACCTGTACGTGGATTTTGCCAGGCAGCGTGGTCTTTCGCCGGACGGCCGCTGTAAGACCTTCTCCGCCGACGCCGACGGGGTGGGCTTCTCCGAGGGCGCCGGTCTCCTGGTTCTGGAGCGACTGTCGGACGCGCGGGCCAAGGGGCGCAGGATTCTGGGCGTGATCCGTGGCAGCGCGGTGAACCAGGACGGGGCGTCCAATGGTTTGACCGCCCCGAACGGTCTGGCGCAGGAGCGGGTGATCCGGTCGGCCCTCGCCACCGCGGGTCTGTCCGCCTCGGATATCGATGTGGTGGAAGCACACGGCACGGGCACTCCGCTCGGCGACCCCATCGAGGTCGGCGCGCTGCTGGCCACCTATGGCCAGGAGCGGGACCGGCCCGTGTGGCTGGGTTCGGTGAAATCGAATATCGGCCACACCGTGGGCGCGGCCGGTGTGGCCGGGGTGATCAAGATGATCGAGGCCATGCGGCACCGGGTGATGCCCCGGACCTTGCATGTGGGACAGCCCAACCCACGTATCGATTGGTCGGCCGGAAACGTCGAACTCCTGACCGCCGAGCGGGAATGGGAGCAGCGGGATCGGCGTCCGCGGCGGGCGGCGGTGTCGTCCTTCGGGATCAGCGGGACCAACGCGCACCTGATCGTGGAGCAGGCACCCGCGCCGGAACCGGCCCGGGTGGATGGCGCAACGCCCGGCTATCCGGCAGGTATCGTGCCCTGGTTCGTCTCGGGCAGAACCGAGGCATCGGTGACCGCTCAGGCCGATCGGTTGCGGAGCTGGGGTGAACGGGATGCCGAGGCTTCACCGCTCGATATCGGTTTCGAATTGGCCTGCAAGCGTTCGCCTCTGGAATGGCGGTCCATGCTGTTCGCGGATGCGGGGCGGACCGATGGCACGGACGGTATCGGGATCGGTCGGGACAGCGCGGTCGCGGTGCGCGCGGTCGTGGGGGAGACCGTGTTCGCGTTCTCGGGACAGGGTTCGCAGTGGGCGGGGATGGGCCGGGAGCTGTTCGAGGCGTTTCCGGTGTTCGCGGACGCGGTACGCCGGATCTGCGCGCCGGAGTGGCTTTTCGGGCCGGATACCGAGCTGGACGTCACGGAAAACGCGCAGCTGGGGATTTTCGCGATCGAGGTGGCCCTGGCCCGATTGCTCGAATCGTGGGGCGTGGTGCCGGATGTCGTGGTGGGGCATTCGGTAGGGGAGATCGCCGCGGCCTGCGTGGCGGGGGTCCTCTCGGAAGCGGACGCGGTGCGACTGGTGACGGCGCGGGGCAGATTGATGGCGGAATTGCCGGCCGGTGGCGCCATGCTCGCGGTTCGGATTCCGGTGGGTGAGGTCGCGGATCTGCCGGACGGGGTGTCGGTGGCGGCGGTGAACGGTCCGGAATCGGTGGTGGTGTCCGGACCGGAGGCCGGTATCGCCGAGCTGGAGAGCCGGTGGGCCGGTCGCAGGCTCCGGCGGCTGGTGGTGAGCCACGCCTTCCATTCGGTGCTCATGGAGCCGATGCTCGAGGACTTCGCCGCCGTGGTGTCGGAATTGGAGTTCCGGCCCCCGCGTATACCCATGGTGTCGTCGGTGACGGGTGCGGTGGAATCGGAATTGTTCGGCGATCCCGGCTACTGGACCCGTCAGGTACGGGAGCCGGTGTTGTTCGCCGACGCCGTGCTCGCGGCGCGGGCGCGGGGCGGGGCACGGTTCGTGGAGATCGGGCCGGACGCGGTGCTGGCGAGTGCGATGAGCGACAACCTGGACGACGATCGCGGTGCCGGTGCCGCGCCGGACGTGGTGGTGCTGGCGGCGCAGCGGCGCGGGCGGGGACAGGCCGAAACACTGATCCGGACGATCGGCGATCTGTATTGCCGTGGTGGCCGGGTGGATTGGGAGCGGTACTTCGCGGAGTCGGGGGCGCGGCGGACGACGGTACCGGGCTATGCCTTCCAGCGACAGCGCTATTGGCTCGGTCCGCGTTCCGCCACCGGGACGGGCCCGGGATACCCGGTGTTCAGCGAGGAACTGGTGATCGCCTCGACCGGCCATGTGGTGTTCGGGGGATCGTTGTCGCTCGCCTCGCACCCGTGGATCGCCGATCATGTGCTGCTCGGCATGGCGGTACTGCCCGGTACCGCGTTCGTCGATATGGCGTTGTTCGCGGGTGATCGGACCGGGTGCCCGGTACTCGAGGAACTCACCCTCGCCGCTCCCCTGGTGCTGGCCGCGGGGGAGACAGTACGGCTTCAGGTGGATCTCGCGGCGCCCGACGACCGGGGCGCTCGCGCGATCACCGTGTATTCCCGGCCCGAGGGCGGTGCCGAATCCGGGTGGACCCGGCACGCCGCCGGTGTGCTCACGACCACGGGATCGGCGAACGGGAACGACTTCGGCGCGCTGAGCGACGGAACGTGGCCGCCACTCGGCGCCCGGCCCGTCGCTGTGGACGAGGTGTATCAGCGCCTCACCGAGGTCGGTTACGACTACGGCCCCACGTTCCATGCGATCCGCGCGGCCTGGCTCCACGACGGCGCGCTCTACACCGAGATTTCCCTCGACCTCGCACCCGACGCCGCAGGCTACGGCCTCCATCCCGGTCTCCTCGACTCGGTGGTTCAGGGCGGCGGGATGCTGGCCCTCGACGGTGTGGGCGCCGGGCGGATGCTGTTCAGCTGGAACGGGGTGCGCCGCTATCAGTCCGGTGTGACGGCACTTCGCGCACGAGTGGCCGTCGCCGGCGATTCGTCCTGGACCCTCGCCGCTGTGGACGAGCGTGGCGCTCCGGTCATCTCCGTCGAGACTCTCGTCTATCGACCGGTCGAGATGGCACAACTCCTCGGTGCGCGCGCCTCCCGGGACACCGGCGCACTCTTCGAACTGCTGTGGTCCAGAACGGATTCGGAAGTACCCACAGACGTCGTTCCGGCGGTGGAACTTGTCGTTGCCGAAGCGCCGCAGGGCGATCCGGCGCTGGTGGTGGGTGCGCCGGATATCGTGATCGTCGATCTGGCCGAGCGCGTAACGCAGAGCGTGGACGACCTCACCGCGGTGGCCGATGTGGTGGCGTCGATCCAGGAATTCGTGAGCCGGGAGCGGTTCCTCGATTCCCGGCTTGTCCTGGTCACCTGGCACGCGGTGGGAATCGCGGACACCGTGCCGCAGGTGGCGGGCGCGGCGATCTGGGGGTTGGCCCGCTCGGCTCAGACCGAGCACCCCGGCCGGATCGTTCTGGTGGATCGTGCGGACGAGACCGAGGTCGATTGGACCGCGATCGCGAGATCCGGCCGGTCGCAAATAGCGTGGCAGGACGGCGCGATGTGGGTGCCACGGCTCGACCGGGTGACCGGCCCGGTGGCGATCGACCGGAATGATCGTGCGGGCGAGAGCGTTGTCGAGCGGCCGGCCGGCCGCTGGGGGGCGGGGACGGTGTTGATCACCGGCGGCACCGGTGGCCTCGGGGCGTTGGTGGCGCGGCACGTGGTGATGGAGCACGGCGTGCGGCATGTGGTGGCGGTGAGTCGCCGGGGGACGGCGGCGCCGGGCGCCGCCGACCTGGTGGCGGAGCTGGAGGGGCTCGGCTGCCGGGCGCGGGTGGTGGCGGCCGATGTGACGGATCGGGCGGCGATGGCGTCGGTGATCGCGGATATCCCCGCCGATCGGCCCCTGTCCGCCGTGGTTCACACGGCGGGTGTTCTCGACGACGCCACCGTCGTATCCCTGACCGCCGAACGCGTGGCGCGCGTATGGCACACCAAGGTGACGGGCGCGAAGGTATTGGATGAACTGACCCGTTCCCTCGATCTCTCGGCCTTCGTCCTGTTCTCCTCGATGACCGGAGTGATGGGATCGGCCGGCCAGGCGAACTATGCCGCGGCCAACGCGGCTCTGGACGCTCTCGCCGCCCACCGCCGGGCGGCGGGTCTGCCGGCGCTGTCGCTGGCCTGGGGACCGTGGTCGGCGGGTATGGGCGACCGGCTCGCCGAGGTGGATCGGGCGCGCTGGGCGCGAGTGGGGCTGGTTCCGCTGGATATCAAGGCCGGGCTGGCTCTCTTGGACGAGGCCCTGCACACCGGCCATCCCGTGGTGGTGCCGCTCTGCCTCAATCCGCAGGCCTCCCACACCTATACCGGGTCCGAACTCTTGGCGGGCGCCCTGGCGCTCCCATCGACCACGCCGGGCCCGTCCGATCGCGGATCGGCGCCGGCCCGGGATTCGGGATTCGTGGCTCGATTGGCCGGCCTGCCCGAGGCCGCCCGCCGGTCCGCCATCCTCGACATGGTGCTGCGGCAGGTCGGAATCGCCGCGAATATCCGGTCCGCCATCGACCCGGCCGACGAATTCACCGAACTGGGCCTGGACTCACTGGGCTCGGTGGAGCTGCGCAATCTCCTGAACGCGGAAACCGGGCTGCGGCTACCCCCGACCTTCGTCTTCGCCCATCCCACCCCGCGTGATGTCGCCGACTACATAGCCGGACATCTGGCGGCCCCGCCCGCGCCGCGACCGCTCGATCGTCTGGACGGTGCGCTGCGCCAGGTCGAGGCGCTGCTGGCCGAACTCGCCACCGACGACGATCGCCGGGCGGCCGGCCTCGCCCTCGCACGGTTCGACACCACGGCCAGAACTCATCTGGGTGACAGCGCGGAGGACGAGAACGATCTGTCGGCCGCGACGGACGAGGAACTCTTCGATTTCCTGGACCAGGAGTTCGGATCATGATGAACACCGGCCCCGACAGTAACTCCGCCGACCGGGTGGTGGAATACCTCAAGAAGGCCACCACCGATCTCGTGCGGACCCGGGAAGAACTGAGCCGGCTGCGGTCGGAGATGCGGGAACCGATCGCCATCGTCGGAATAGGTTGCCGGTACCCGGGTGGCGTGGGGTCCGCGGATGAGTTGTGGGACCTCGTCCGGTCCGGTGCAGACGCGGTGAGCGGATTTCCGAAGGACCGGGGCTGGGATATCGGGAAACTCTTCGATCCGGATCCGGAGCGCCCCGGCACGACCTACGCGACCGAGGGCGGATTTCTCACGGACGTCACCGGGTTCGACGCGGGCTTCTTCGGTGTCGGACCGCGCGAGGCGAAGGTCATGGATCCACAGCAGCGCTTGTTGCTGGAGGTCTCCTGGGAAGCCCTGGAGAACGCGGGGATCGACCCGGTGTCGTTGCGGGGCAGTGACACCGGGGTCTACTCGGGGGTGATGTACGAGGACTACGACCAGGTGGCCTACAAGGCCGGTGCGGTGGCCGAAGGGTATATGACGGCCAGTTCGGCGGGCAGTGTGGTGTCCGGGCGCGTGGCCTATTCCCTGGGTTTGGAGGGGCCGGCGGTATCGGTGGACACCGCCTGTTCCTCCTCGTTGGTAGCGCTACATCTGGGATGTAAGGCACTGCGGGGAAAAGAGATATCGCTGGCTCTGGTGGGTGGGGTGACAGTGATGTCCACTCCTCGGCTCTTCATCGATTTCGCCCGCCAGCGCGCACTTTCCCCGGAAGGGCGGTGTAAATCCTTCTCCGCGGACGCCGATGGCACCGGATGGGCCGAGGGGGTGGGAGTGCTCGTCCTGGAGCGGTTGTCGGAGGCGCGCCGCCGTGGTCACGAGGTGCTGGCGGTGGTGCGCGGCAGCGCGATCAACCAGGACGGCGCCTCGAACGGACTGACGGCGCCGAGTGGCCCGGCGCAGGAGCGGGTGATCCGGGCGGCGCTGGCGGACGCGGGTTTACAGCCGGCGGATGTCGACGTGGTCGAGGCGCACGGGACTGGCACCCCACTCGGCGACCCCATCGAGGCGCGGGCGGTGTTGTCCGCCTACGGCCGGGATCGATCGGCACCCTTGTGGCTGGGGTCGCTCAAATCGAATATCGGGCATTCGCAGGCGGCCTCCGGGGTGGGCGGTGTGATCAAGATGGTGCAGGCCCTGCGGCACGAACTGCTGCCGAAGACACTGCATCTCACCGAACCGAGCCCGCATGTGGACTGGTCGATGGGACAGGTGGAGTTGCTCCGGGAATCGCGGCCATGGCCGGCCACTGATCGTCCGCGTCGGGCCGGGATCTCGTCCTTCGGGATCAGTGGCACCAACGCGCATGTGATCGTGGAAGAGGCGCCACCGGTGCCCGAGCCGGAGGGGCTCTCGGAGCCGGTCGATCGCCTCGGTACCTCGATCGTGCCCTTGGTGCTGTCCGCGAAAACCACCGAAGCTCTCGCGGGGCAGGCGCATCGTCTGCACACGTGGCTTCTCGATCATCGAGAGGTCGATCTGGACGCGGCCGCACGAGCTCTGGTGCACGAGCGGGCCGGTTTCCGGCACCGCGCGGTGGTGCTCGCCGAAGGGCGCGACGTCGCGGCGGCCGCGCTGGCCGACCTGGCGGCAGGGCGTACGGCGACCGGTGTCGTCCGCGGGGAAGACATCCCCGGGGACACCGCCTTCCTCTTCACCGGGCAGGGCGCGCAGCGAGTGGGAATGGGTAAGGAACTCGCCGCGGACTTTCCGGTGTTCTCGGCCGCGCTGAACGAGCTGTGCGCGGTGCTGGATCCGCTGGTCCGGCCCGCGGAGCACGCGCCGGGTTCGGCGTGGTCGCTGCGCGCGCTCATGTTCGACGGCCCGGCGGAGGTCCTGGAGCGCACCGAGTTCGCGCAGCCGGCCATCTTCGCGTTCGAAGTGGCTCTCTATCGCTTGATGACCTCGTTCGGGGTCACCCCGGACATGGTGATCGGCCATTCGATCGGGGAGCTCGCGGCAGCGCATGTGGCCGGGGTGTTCTCCGCGGTGGACGCGTGCGCCCTGGTCGCGGCCCGGGGCCGGTTGATGGGCGCGCTGCCGCCGGGCGGTGCGATGCTCGCGGCGGCTGTACCGGAGGACCGGGCACTGGAAATCGTCGGCGACCATCCGGCGGTGTCGCTGGCGGCGGTCAACGGGCCGGCGGCCGTGGTGTTCTCGGGGGCGGCGGACGCGATCGATCGCGTGGCGGAATTGCTGGGTGCTGCCGGAGTGAAGACGACTCCGCTGCGGGTCAGCCACGCCTTTCACTCGGCCTTGATGGAACCGATGCTCGCGGACTTTCAGCGGGTCGCGGACCGGGTGTCCTATCGTCAGCCGGGGCCGGCGGTGGTGTCGACGGTTTCCGGTGCGCCGGCCTCGGTGGAGTGGGCGGATCCAGGGTACTGGGTTCGGCAGGTGCGTTCGACGGTGCGCTTCGCGGCGGCGGTGGCGACGGCACACGAGAAGGGGGCCCGTCGCTTCGTCGAAATCGGCCCCGACGCGGTCCTCACCGCGATGGCAGGGCACTGTCTGACGGCGGAGCCGAACTCTCGGGCAGAGGTGTCGATCGTTGCGGGTTCGCGGCGGTCGGTGGCCGAATCCACGCAGTTCACGAGCTGCCTGGCGCAGGCTCACGTCGCCGGCGCGGCGGTGCGGTGGGAGCCGTTCTTCCCGGAGACGCCGCGAACACGGGTCTCCTTGCCCACCTATGCCTTTCAACACCGGCGCTATTGGCTGGAACCGGCGGCGGGTGCGCGCGCCGGCGCGGCGGACCACCCCATCCTGACCGATGCGCTGCCGGTGGCCGGGCGGGACGAGTGGCTGTTCACCGGGCGGATTTCCCCGGGAACTCAGCCCTGGTGGGCGGATCATGCCGTGTTCGGCTCGGTGGTGGTCCCCGGGACCGCGTTCCTGGAATCGGCTCTTGCCGCCGGGGCGCGGGTGGGGGCGGCCGTCGTCCAGGAGATGGTGATCGAAACGCCGCTGATCCTCGAGGAGGCGGAGGTCGATCTCCAGCTCGTGGTGGATCAGGCCGATGCCCGCGGAGTCCGACGGTTCACCGTGCATTCTCGCGCGGCCGAGTCGGACGAATCCGCCGAATGGGTCACCCATGCGGTCGGTGGTCTGGCGCCCGTGGCGCGGGATACGGGGTGGGAGGCGCGGGTGTGGCCGCCCGCGGATGCCACGCCGGTTACCGCCGACACTCTCTATGAGCGGTTGGCGGCAACCGGCTTCCAGTACGGGCCGGCCTTCCAGGGCGTACGCGCGGTATGGGTTCGTGGCTCCGAGGTGTTCGCGGAACTCGCGCTGCCGCAGGAGTTGGACGGCCGGCGATTCCGGATTCATCCCGCGCTGCTGGATTCGGTGTTCCACGCGCCCCTGGGGCAGCAGATCGGCGAAGCGGGCAATGGACAGGTCCCGTTGCCGTTCTCCTACACCGGGGTTCGAATCCACCGGAGCGAGCCCACCCGGCTGCGGGCACGGATCGAACAGCGCGACGACAACACCCTTCGCATCGACGCCGCGGATTTCGACGGAAGCGCCGTGATATCCATCGACAGCCTGCTGGCGCGTCCCATCGATGCCCGGACCCTGCATCGAGCCAGGATCGGTGCCCAGCCGCTCTACGCGATGCGTTGGACGCCGCTCGTGGTGGACCGGGCGGCGCGGCGCAGTATCGCGGTACTTGGTGACGTGGCGATATCCGGTGCTCATTCCTACCCGGACCTGTCCACACTCGCGGCGGAGCGATCCATCCCCGGCATCGTGGTCTGGTCTCCCGGAGATCGTGCGGAGACCGACCGTGCCCACGCCGCCCGCGAGAATATCGCGGCCGCGCTGTCCGTGGTCCGGGAATGGCTGGCGGACGAGCGGAGCGCGGACTCGACACTCGTCGTCGTGACCCGGAATACGGCGCAGATGCCCGGCCGGAGCAGTGATCCGGCGATGGCGGTGGTCTCCGGTCTGATCGCCAGTGCCCAGGCCGAGAACCCCGGGCGGATCGTGCGCCTCGATCATGACGGCGAGACGGAACTGACCGCCGAGGTCGTGCGCGACGCCGTGGCATCGGCAGAGGGGCGGGTCGCGGTGTATTCCGGTGAACTGTCCGTTCCCCGGCTGGAACGGGTGCGGGTATCGGATCCGAGCCCGGTGTCCTTCGGCGCCGGAACAGTGCTGATCACCGGTGGCACCGGTGGAATAGGTGCGTTGATCGCCCGGCACGTGGTCGCCGAGCACGGTGTACGGCGGCTTCTCCTGGTGTCCCGGCGTGGGCCTGACGCCCCGGGGGCGGCGGGACTCGTCGGGGAGCTGTCGGCCGCGGGGGCGGAGGTCCGGGTGGTCGCCTGTGACCTCGCCGACCGGGCAGCGGTATCCGAACTGTTGCGGTCCGTCCCGGCGGACTTCCCGCTGACCGCCGTGATCCACAGCGCGGGTGTTCTCGACGACGGCACTGTGGCGACCCTGACGGCCGACCAGGTGGACCGGGTGCTGCGGCCGAAGGTGGATGCGGCCTGGCATCTTCATGAACTCACCCGGGATCGTGACCTGTCGGCGTTCGTCCTTTTCTCCTCGGCGGCGTACGCCCTGGGCAGCCCGGGACAGGGTAACTACCTCGCCGCCAACGCCTTCCTCGACGCACTCGCCCATGCCCGGCGTGCGGCGGGCCTGCCGGCTCAGTCGCTCGCGTGGGGGCTCTGGGCGCTCGGGATGGCCGATACGGACAATGCGGTGGATGCCGCGCGCCGTGCCCGGTTCGGGCTCGAGCAGATCCCCCCGGAGCTGGGGCTGGAGCTGTTCGACAAGGCGTTGACGACCGATCGCGAGCTGCTGCTGCCGGCGGCATTCGACCTCGCGGCCCTGCGATTCGAGGCTCCGGCGATCCTGCGTGACCTTGTTCCGGCGGCACGCAGTGCGCAGGCGCAGCCCTCGTCCGGCGCGCTCGCCGAGCGGCTGGCCATGATTCCGGAGACCGAGCGGCCCGCGGTCGTCGTGGCGGAGGTTCGTGCGCTGGCCGCCGCGGTGCTCGGGCACAGCTCGCCGGAGGCGGTGGCGCCGGACGCGTCGTTCGCCGATATCGGATTCGATTCCCTGGCCGGGGTGGAGTTCCGGAACCAGCTGGCCAACCGAACCGGTATCTCGCTGCCTTCGACCCTGGTCTTCGAATATCCCACCGCTGCCGCGCTCGCCGAGTTCGTCCTGACGCGTCTGGCGGATATCGGGCCGGCACGGGAGCCGGTCGCGCCCGCCGCGCCCGCCGAGGGGGGCTGGCTCACCGACCTGCTCCTCGAGGCGCACCGGCGCGGTGACATATCCGCCGCGATGCGATTGCTCATGGAGAGCGCCTCGGTGAGCAGAGCTCTCGACGACTCCGGCGGTGAGCGCCGGGTACCGGTCTCGGCGCTGGCCCTGACCAGGGCGGGCAAGAGTCCCTGGATCATCTGTGTGCCCTCCTATCTGGTCGGTAACGGGCCCGCGCAATTCGCTCGGCTGGCTCAGGAGCTCGGGCACGGTCCGGCGGTTTCCGCGCTCTGGCTGCCGGGGACCCGGGCTGGCGAGACCGTGCCGAGGAGCTGGAACGAATTGCTGGACGATCTGGCTGATGTGACCTCGACTACGGCCGGCTCCGAGCCGTTCGTGCTCGTCGGTTATTCCAGCGGTGGGGTGATCGCCCATGCACTGGCCGGTCGGTTGGCGGAGCGGGGACACGAACCCGCCGGTGTCGTGATGATGGACACCTATTCCCCCGATGCGCCGGAACTCGCCCCCGTGGTCCTCAACCAGGCCGTGACCGCGCTCCTCGGCCATGCCGGTCCGCTGCTGCCCATCGACGATCGCTCGCTCGTCGTCATGGGCAGGTACGCGTTGATCAGCCACGAGCGTCCGGCGCATGCGATCGCCGCACCGACCTTGGATCTGCGGGCCACCGAGCGGATTCCGGGGCTCGAAACGGTCGACCCGATGCCGGCCTGGCAGCACAGCGGCGGGTTCGTCGAGGTCGAGGCCGATCACTCTTCCCTCATCGGTGCAGCCGCTCCGCAGGTGGCGGCCGCCATCCGTCGATGGCTGCGTTCCCTCGGCTTCGATGCCGCCTAGCGAGATCGAATGACGTGGCTGTGCAGAAAATTACGAGACCAGAGGTGCACCCGTGGCTGATAACGACGAACTCCGTCGATACCTGAAGAAGACAGCCAAGGAGCTGCACGAGACCAAACAGCGGCTGCGTGCGCTCATCGATAAACAGACCGAACCCATCGCCATCGTGGGTATGGCGTGCCGCTACCCCGGTGGTGCCCGGACCCCGGACGATCTGTGGCGTCTGGTGGCCACCGAAACCGACGCGATCGGTGACTATCCCACCGACCGAGGGTGGGATCTGGATCGACTCCACAACCCGGACCCGGATGTCGCGGGCACGGTCTACACCCGCCACGGCGGGTTCCTGGAGTCCATCGGTGATTTCGATGCGGCGTTCTTCGGTATCGGGCCGCGGGAGGCCACCGCGATGGACCCGCAACAGCGGTTCATGCTGGAGACATCCTGGGAGGCTCTGGAAGACGCCGGTATCGATCCCACGGGCCTGCGCGGGAGCCGAACCGGGGTTTTCGCCGGGGTGATCCACCAGTACTACGGTCCGCGGATCGGGTCACCGGCCATGACCGCCGAAGCGGAGGGGCATCACTATCTCGGCGGTGCCGCCAGCGTGTTGTCCGGCCGGATCGCGCACCTGTTCGGATTCCAGGGGCCGGCCATATCGGTCGACACGGCCTGTTCGTCGTCCCTGGTGGCCATTCATCTGGCCTGCCAGGCATTGCGGCAGGGGGATACGGACCTCGCGCTGGCCGGCGGGGTCACCATCATGTCGGATCCGTCGCTGCCGATCGCCTTTTCGCGGCAGCGGGCGATGTGCGTGGACGGGCGGTGCAAATCGTTCGCGGCCGCGGCCGACGGGACCGGGTTCTCCGAAGGCGTAGGCATGGTGGTGCTGGAACGTCTGTCGGACGCCCAGCGCGCCGGGCATACCGTGCTCGGGGTCGTCCGGGGGAGCGCGGTGAATCAGGATGGGGCGTCGAACGGTTTGACGGCACCCAACGGTCTCGCCCAGGAGCGGGTCATCACGGCGGCCCTGGAAGCCGCCGGTCTGCGGCCCGGCGATGTGGACGTGGTGGAAGCACACGGCACGGGAACCAAGCTCGGCGATCCCATCGAGGCACAGGCGCTGATCTCCACCTACGGGACCGAGCGGGACCAGCCGTTGTGGTTGGGGTCGTTGAAATCGAATATCGGTCATACTTCCGCGGCGGCCGGTGTCGGCGCCGTGATCAAGATGGTGCAGGCGCTGCGGCACGACATCCTGCCCCGAACGCTGCATGTGGACGAGCCGACGCCGTATGTGGATTGGTCGTCCGGCACGGTGCGGTTGCTGGCGGAATCGCGGGCCTGGCCGGCGGGCGATCGGCTGCGCAGGGCCGGTATCTCCTCGTTCGGCGCCAGTGGCACCAACGCCCACCTCATTCTCGAGGACGCGCCGGCCACCGCTGCCGCGCCGATGGAAAACCCCCGTGCCCGGACCGATCTCGTGCCCTTGATCCTCTCGGCCAGGTCGGCCGCGGCGTTGCGGGCGCAGGCGAGTCGATTGCACGAATTCCTGTCCGGCGACCCCGGACCCGATCTGTGGGATACGGCGTACTCACTGGTGACCTCGCGAGCGTCGCTGGAGTGGCGCGGCGCGGTGGTGGGGCGAGATCGTGCGGAACTGCTGGCCGGTCTGGCCGAACTGGCCGCCGATTCCCCGGACGCCCTCCGAGCGAAGGCGGCGCTCGGCAAGATCGCTGTGCTCTTCACCGGGCAGGGTGCGCAACGGGCCGGTATGGGGCGAGAGCTCTACGCGGCGTTTCCGGCATTCGCGGCGGCGCTGGACGACGTGTGTGCGCAGTTCGATCCCTTGCTCGCGGCGGCGGGTTTCTCGTATCAGGGGAGCTTTTCCCTGAAACAGGTGATGTTCGCCGACGACACCGCGGGGCTGCTGGATCGAACGGCGATCACCCAGCCCGCGCTGTTCGCTTTCGAAGTGGCCATGTATCGGCTGCTGGAGTCGTTCGGGGTGATCCCGGACTTCCTGGCGGGGCATTCGATCGGTGAACTGGCTGCCGCGTATGTGGCGGGGGTGTGGTCCCTGCCGGATGCGTGCGCCCTGGTGGCGGCGCGGGGCCGCCTCATGGACGCGTTACCGGCGGGTGGCGCGATGCTGGCGGCCGCGATCGGGGAGGAGCGCGGGCGGGAGCTGATCGCCCATCATGAGGACCGGGTCTCCCTGGCGGCGGTCAACGATCCGGATTCGCTGGTGCTCTCCGGCGTCGCCACGGCGATCGACGAGATCGAGCGGCAACTGTCCGGCGAGGGCATCAGGGTGAACCGTCTCCGGGTGTCGCATGCCTTCCACTCGGCACTCATGGAACCCATGCTGGCCGAATTCCGTTCCGTGGCCACGAGTGTCCGGTACGAGACCGCGCGACTGCCCATCGTGTCCACCGTGACGGGTGACCTCCTGGGCGACGCGGCGAAGGACCCGGAGTACTGGACCCGGCAGATTCGGGAATGCGTCCGCTTCGCGGCCGGCACGGCGACCCTGGTGCGGCTGGGCGCGCGAAGCTTCCTCGAGGTGGGGCCGGACGCGGTGCTGACTGCCGCGGCCGGTCGCTGTGTCGGCGCGAACCCCGAAGTCGACGAGTCCGCTGTGACGATGATCGCGACCGCTCGCCGGCCGCGCTCCGGACCGGGCGGGGACCACGCGACCGTTCCGGCCGAGGGTGATCGCTTCGTCGAGGCGCTGGCGCGGTTTCGGACCGCCGGTGGCAGTCGGGACTGGGCACCGCTGTTCCTCGGGCGCAATCCGAGTCGAATCCAACTGCCTCTGTACGCGTTTCAACGTCGCCGGTATTGGGTGGATGCGGATGCGGGCGGGCCGTCGGCCCAGTCCATGGACCATCCCCTTCTCACCGGTGCGGTGGGATTGGCCGGCACCGACGAATGGCTGTTCACCGGTCGCTTCTCCGTACGGACTCATCCCTGGGTCGCCGACCATATGTCCTACGGCTCGGTACTGCTGCCGGGGACCGCGCTGGTCGAGTTGCTCCTGGCCGCGGCTCAGCGAATCGGGTACGACACCGTCGACGAAGTCTCGTTTCTCGCACCGATGGTTCCGCACGGCGACGACGACGTCGAGATACAGATTCTGGTGCGGCCGTCCGACGACTACGGTCAACGCCGATTCGAGGTGTATTCCCGCGCCGAGGCCGATGCGGAATGGGTGGGTAACGCGACAGGTTCCCTCGCGGCGGCGGTGGGGCACGATGCGGAGTTGGTCTCGCGGCTGCAAGAGGAGCAATGGCCACCATCGGGCGCCGAACCTCTGGACGCCGCCGAATTCGTGACACACCTGGCCGGCGAGATCGAACTGACCTTCGGTGCGGCGTTCACCGGTGTCCGATCCGTCTGGCGCCGCGGTGACGAGGTCTTCTCGGAGATCGTTCTGGATACCGACGCCGCTGTGGGGGCAGAACGTTATGACCTGCATCCCGCCCTCTTGGATATGACCCTGCACGCCGGCTTCGCGTCGGTGCTGCGGGACAAGGACCCCGAGGACGACGCCGGGTGGGTGCTGTTCCGATGTGAGCGAGCACGTTTCCACCGGGAGGGGTTCGGGGAGCAGTGGCCCAGGGGGACGACCACCCTGCGCACCGTGGCCGTGCCCAGCGGTCCCGGCACCCTCTCGGTCGCGGCGATCGATCAGGACGGAAATCCCATCGTCTCGATGGGCTCCGCGACCATGCGGCGCTATGACCCGAAGGAGCTGCGTGCCGTCGCGACCTCGGCCGAGGCGGGGCTGTACGAGTTGCGCTGGGAGTCGCTGCCGGCGGCGCCCGAACCCCGGTCCGGACTCGGAACAGCGACGCTCTCGGTGGATTCCGCCGAAAGATATCCGGATGCGATCGCTGCGCTCGCCGCCGCCGATCGGGTGCCGGATGTGGTGCTGTGGCGGGCCGCCGACCCTGCGGTAGCCGATGACGAGGGAACCGCCGCGGCCCGGGTGACCGCCGCGGTGTTGCAGAGCTGGCTGGCCGAACCCCGGCTGGCGCGCAGCCGGCTGGTGGTGCTCACCACCGGAGGGGCGTCTTTGCCGGATGAGTCGCCGACCCCGCCGGCCGCCGCGATCTGGGGTATGACCCGTAGCGCCCAGGCCGAGAATCCCGGCCGGTTCGCACTCGTCGACGTGGATCCCGCGGAGCCTCTGGAGGTGGCTCGGATCGCGGCCCTTTCGGGAAGCGGCGAACCACAACTGGCACTCCGTGGTGCGCGAACCCTGGTCCCGCGACTGACCCCGATGGCCTCCGGCGACACCGCCGAGTTCCCGATGCTCGGCGCGGCTACGGCGATCATCACCGGTGGTACCAGCGGTGTGGGAGCGCTGTGCGCACGTCATCTCGTGGTCGAGCACGGGGTGCGGCGCATGGTGCTGGTCTCGCGGCGGGGCGAGGCGGCGCCCGGCAGCGCGGAATTACGCACCGAACTGACCGAATCCGGTGCCGATGTCCGGATCGTCGCCGGTGACGTGGCCGAGTGGGATACGGTGCGTGACCTGGTGGACACCATCGACCCGGCCGCGAAACTGATCGTGGTGCACGCGGCGGGGATCGTGGACGACGCGACCATCGAGACCCTTCGTGCCGAACAGGTGGACCGGGTCTTCGCGCCGAAGGTTCGCGGCGCCCGGCACCTCGATCGGGCGACCCGCGACCGTGACGTTCTCGCCTTCGTCGCCTTTTCCTCCGTCGCCGGCATGGTGGGATCGGCGGGGCAGGGCAACTACGCGGCGGCGAACGCGGCCCTCGACGCGCTCATGGTTCAGCGGCATTCGACGAAGTCGGCGGGAACCTCGCTGGTGTGGGGATTATGGCACCAGGACATCGGTATGGCCGGCGCCCTGGACCGGGCCGCGCTCGCCCGAATGGAACGCCTGGGTGTGGGGCAATTGTCCGACGCCGAGGGGATGCGGCTTTTCGATGCGGCGATCGCGCGGGGGGTCGCGGTTCCGGTCGCCTTGCGGTTGGACGCGACCGTATTGCTCCGGGAGCGGGATATCGCCGCGGTGCCGGTGGTCCTGCGTGGATTCGCCCGCCGTGCCCGGCAGCTGCCGGGCACCGGTGGGGAAGGGGTCCCGGCCGCCGGGGCGTTCGCCGCGCGATTGGCAGGGGCGCCACCGGCCCGGCACGCTGGAATCGCCCTGGACATGGTGCTGGAACAGACCGCCCGCACCCTCGGATTCGATTCGGCTGCAGAGATCGGGCCGGATCAGCGCTTCGGTGATATCGGCTTCGATTCGCTGGGAGCGGTGGATTTCCGGAACAGATTGAGCCGGGTGACCGGGCTGCGATTGCCCTCGGGCCTCGTGTTCGACTATCCGACTCCGGCCGCCGTGGCGACAATGGTGCTCGCGCAGATCGAGCCCGGGGCGCGGCGCGCTCCCGCGCGGAAAGCGCAGGTGGTGCGGACCGACGAACCGATCGCCATCGTGGGGATGGCCTGTCGATTCCCCGGCGGGGCCGACTCGCCCGAAGAACTGTGGGATCTGCTCGCCGCCGGGACGGACGCGACCGGTGCCTACCCCACCGACCGGGGCTGGGATCTGGAACGTCTCTTCGATCCGGATCCCGGCAACGCCGGAACCGTCTATGCCCGCCGGGCGGGTTTTCTCACCGGCGCAGGGGAGTTCGATCCCGGATTCTTCGGTATCGGACCGCGCGAGGCCGCCGCCATGGATCCGCAGCAGCGGATCATGCTGGAGGTGTGCTGGGAGGCTCTGGAAGACGCGGGAATCGATCCGTTCTCGTTGCGCGGTAGTGATGCCGGTGTCTTCGCCGGTGCCGTGGCCTCGGGGTACGTCGATCAGGTCATCGGTGAGTTGGAGGGGTATCGGCTCACCGGTAACACCCCGAGCGTGATCGCCGGCCGGGTCGCCTACACCCTGGGCTTGGAAGGGCCCACGCTGACAGTCGATACGGCCTGTTCGTCCTCGCTGGTGTCCCTGCATCTGGCGTGCCGGGCGCTGCGTCAGGGTGAGTCGTCGCTGGTGCTCGCCGGTGGTGTGAGCATCTTCGGCAGCCCCTACATCAATGTCGATTTCGCCCGCCAGCGCGGTTTGTCGCCGGATGGCCGGTGCAAGGCGTTCTCCGCGGCGGCCGACGGTGTCGCCTTCGCCGAAGGCGCGGGAATGCTGGTACTCGAGCGGCTGTCCGACGCGCGCCGGCACGGGCGCGACATTCTCGCCGTCGTGCGCGGATCGGCGATGAACCAGGACGGCGCCAGCAACGGCCTGACCGCGCCCAACGGTCCCGCGCAGGAGCGGGTGATCTCGGCGGCACTCGCCGCCGCCGGCCTGACCGCGACCGACATCGATGCGGTGGAGGCACACGGCACCGGCACCACGCTGGGCGATCCCATCGAGGCCCGGGCCCTGATCGCCACCTACGGTCAGGGTCGCGCCGTGCGGGCGCTGTGGCTGGGCTCGATCAAGTCGAATATCGGTCATACCAGTGCGGCGGCCGGTGTGGCCGGTGTGATCAAGATGGTGCAGGCGCTGCGCCACGAGATATTGCCGAAGACCCTGCACGCCGACGAACCGAGCCCGCACATCGACTGGTCGGCAGGGAATGTTCGGCTGCTCACCGAGGCCGGCCCGTGGCAGCGCGGCAACCGGACCCGCCGGGCGGGGGTGTCCTCCTTCGGGCTCAGCGGCACCAACGCACACCTCATTCTGGAAGAGGCGCCCGTCGCGCGGGCGGCCACGACGGTCGACGTCGGCGGCGATCCGATTGCCGCCGAAACCGAGGTGCTGTCGTGGCACCTGTCCGGGGCCACGGAGGAGGCGCTGCGGCGCCAGGCCGCCCGGCTCGAGGTATGGGTGCGGGCTCATCCGGCGGCCGATCCGCGGGATATCGCCCACAGCCTGCTGCGGCATCGCGGTGGTTTGGAATGGCGGGGCGCGATTGTGGGGCGGGACCGAACGGATCTGCTCGCCGGCCTGGCGGCGCTGGTGGATCCGCTCGCCAGGCGGGATACCGAGAGTGTGGACGTGGTGTCCGCCCGGTCCGCCGTCCGGCGGGTGGCCTTCGTCTTTCCCGGTCAGGGTAGCCAATGGGCGGGCATGGGAGCAGAATTGCTTTCCACCGGTGGTGTTTTCGCGGAGGCCATCGCCGACTGCGAGACGGCGCTGGCGCCTTTCGTGGATTGGTCGTTGACGGCGGTGTTGCGCGGTGAGCCGGGCGCGGCGTCGCTGGAACGGGTCGACGTGGTGCAGCCGGCGCTGTTCGCCATGATGGTGGCTCTGGCCCGGGTATGGCAGGCGGCGGGGGTCGAACCGGAGGCGGTGATCGGCCATTCGCAGGGGGAGATCGCGGCGGCCGTGGTAGCCGGTGGGCTGTCCCTGTCGGATGGGGCGCGGGTGGTCGCGCTCCGGTCGCGGATCGTGGCCGCCGAACTCGCCGGTGACGGCGGGATGGCCTCGGTGAACCTCGACGCGGAGGCGGTGGCGCGGCGGCTGACCGATTTCGGGGATCGGTTGTCGATCGCGGCGGTCAACGGACCCGGACAGGTCGTGGTGTCGGGGGAGGACGCGGCGGTCGGCGAATTCGTGACCGCCTGTGCGGCCGAGGACATCTGGGTGCGGCGGATACCCGTCGATTACGCCTCGCATTCCCGGGCGGTGGAATCGGTCCGGGAGCACGTCCTGTCCCAGTTGGAGCCGGTGCGCCCGGTGGCGGGTCCGATCCCCTTCCTGTCGACCGTCACGGCGGATTATCTCGAGACGGATACGCTGACCGCGGACTACTGGTATCGAGGACTCCGGGACCGGGTACGGTTCGCCGAGGGGATAGCGGCGGCCCGGAACTCGGGTATCAACACGTTCATCGAGGTGAGCCCACATCCGGTCCTGACCATGGGTGTGGAGTTGACCGTCGGGTCGACCGATCAGGTGGCCGTGCTGGGGACACTGCGCCGCGATCAAGGGGATACTCGGCGGATAACCACGGCACTGGCGTCGGCGCGGTGTGCCGGCGTCGGAGTGGACGATCGGATACTGACGCCGATCGGCACGCGGGTGGCCCTGCCGACCTACGCCTTCGAGCACAAGCATTTCTGGCTGGAACCGAGTACGGCCGCCGATATGCGCCGGTCCGGTCTGGACGAGACCGGGCATCCCCTCATCCGCGCGCTGGTGCGCCTGCCGGACTCGGCGGATCTGGTGTTCAGCGGACGGTTGTCCGTGGCCGACCAGCCGTGGCTGGCGGATCACGCGGTCGCCGGAACGGTGCTCCTGCCCGGTGCGGCCCTGGTCGAACTGGCTTTGCACGCGGGAGTCGTGGCGGACTGCCCGCGAGTGGCGGAATTGGTGATCGAGACGCCGTGCACAGTGCCTCCGGCGGGGGCCGTGGAGTTGCGTGCGGTGGTCACGGGGCCGGCCGCGGCCGGCGCCCGGACGGTGTCGGTGTATTCCCGGGCGGCCGAGGATGATCGGGCCACGGAGGGGGAACGATCCTGGACCCGCCATTGCGTCGCGACCGTGACAGCGGACTCGGAACCGGCCGCGGTGGACCCCGAGCCGGCCGTCTGGCCGCCCGCCGGTGCCGAGCGTATCGACCTCGAGAACGCCTACGTCGGTCTGGCGGAGTCCGGCTATCACTATGGGCCGGCTTTCCAAGGATTGACCGCCCTGTGGCGCCGTGGCGCGGACATCTTCGGCGAGGTCACCCTGCCGGACTCCGCGCGTGCCCGAGTGGGGGAGTTCGGGATACATCCGGCGTTGCTGGATGCCGCACTGCACACCGTCATGCTCGGTGATTCGGCGCGGCCGGTGGGTGAGGTCGCGATCGAGGTGCCCTTCTCCTGGGCGGATGTCGCACTCTTCGCAACCGGCGCTACCACGGCACGGGTGCATGCGACCCGCTCACCGGACGGTGTGATCACGGTGGACCTGGCGGATACGGCGGGATTGCCGGTGGCGCGGGTGGGTGCCCTGGTCGTGCGCCCGTTGTCGCCGGACGCGCTCGCCGTGCCGAGCCGGCGCACCGGCGGTGCGGGTCATGTGGTGAATTGGGTCGAACTACCCACCCGATCACCTACCGATACCGCTCGGTGGGAGTCGGCCGACGGCACGGAAACCGTCACCCTCGGCGAGCGGAACGTGGTCGTCCTCGCTCTCCCCGAGCGGTCGGGCGACCACGATAGTCCCGCCGCTACAGGGGAACTCGTCACCACACTCAGGTCTCGGGTGCGGCTGTTGCTCGATCGTGAGGAGTCCGTGGTCGTCATCGCCCGGTATGCCGTCGCCACGCGGTCCGGCGAGCGGGTGGACCCCGTCGCCGCCGCGGCGTGGGGACTGCTGCGCGTTGCGCGCAGTGAATATCCCGGCCGGGTCCTCGCCGTCGATATCGAAGATCGGGAGGGGTACCGGCGCGATGTCGAACTGGCTTTGGCGACCGGGGACGAACCGGAACTCGCCATTCGGGGTGGGGTGGCCTACGCGCCACGATTGCGTCGTCACGATGCGCCGGTTCCGGGCAGCGCGAGGGTTCTCCGCGGCGAGCCCTGGGAGTTGGCGACCGGATCGGCGGGAACGCTGGCCGATGAGAATTTCGCATTCACCGAGAGCTCCGCTGCTGCGGAGCCGCTCGGACCGGGACAGGTCCGGGTGGGCCTGCGCGCGGTGGGCCTCAATTTCCGCGATGTCCTGATCACCCTGAATCAGTTCACCGAGGGGCAGGCCGGGGCGGCCGGTATCGGCTCCGAAGGTGCCGGTGTCGTCCTCGAGGTCGCCGACGACGTGACCGAATTCGCGCCCGGGGACCGGGTTTTCGGCTTCACCCCGGGCATCGGTTCCACGTCGGTGACAGACCGGCGGTTCCTCGCCCATATGCCTACCGGCTGGTCCTTCGGGCGGGCGGCTGCCGTGCCCGTGGTATTCGGCACGGCATATTTCGGTCTCGTGGATCTGGCTGTGGCGAAGGCGGGCGAGACGCTGCTGCTCCATGCCGCGACCGGGGGCGTGGGTATGGCGACCATCCAACTGGCCCGCTATCTCGGTTTGCGGCTCCTGGTCACCGCCGGTCGAGGTAAATGGGATGTACTACGTGCCTCGGGGATCGACGACGAAGCCATCGGTGATTCGCGGACCCTGGATTTCGAGAGCCGATTCTCGGCGGCGACTCAGGGGCGCGGGGTGGATATCGTCGTGAACTCGCTGACCGGTGATTTCATCGACGCCTCGCTCCGGCTCCTGCCGCGGGGTGGTCGCTTCATCGAATTGGGTCATGCCGACGAACGCGACCCCGACGAGGTCGCCGCCCGCTACCCGGGCGTGGACTATCGCACGTTCACCCTGTTGAACGAGTCCCCCGACCGCCTCGGCGAGATCCTGACCACCCTCGCCGGGCTTTTCGAGGACGGACATCTCACCTCGATTCCCGCCACGCAGTGGGACGTACGCCGGGCTCCGGAAGTGTTCCGGTATTTCGGCCAGGCCCGTCATATCGGTAAGAACGTGCTCACCATCCCGGCCCCGCCGATTCCGGGTGGAACGGTAGTGATCACCGGCGGAACCGGTGGGCTGGCAGCTGTGCTGGCCCGGCACCTCATCGCCGAATACGGTGTGCGCGAGCTGATCCTGGCGGGCCGGCGGGGTATGGACGCGCCCGGCGCGGCCGAACTCCGGGCCGAGCTCACCGCGCTGGGCGCGCATGTCGAGGTGGTCGCCTGTGACGCGGCCGACCGGGCCGCAGTGGACCGGGTGCTGTCGACGATCCCACCGGATCGCCCGCTGACCGGGGTCGTCCATGCCGCAGGCGTATTGTCCGACGCGCTGTTCGCCGATATGACCGACGAGCAGATCCATGCGGTGCTGCGTCCCAAGGTGGACGCCGCGTGGCATCTCCACGAGGCGACCCGGCATCTCGACCTGTCTTTCTTCGTCCTCTACTCCTCACTCGCCGGCGTCGTCGGCAGCCCCGGTCAGGCCAACTACGCGGCAGCGAACACCTTCCTGGATGCCCTGGCCCACCAGCGCCACCGGGAAGGACTGCCCGCCACCTCCATGGCGTGGGGTCTCTGGCAGCAGGGCACCGAGATGACCGGCGGTGTGGGCGCGCCCGATCTGGCGCGATTGCGGCGGATGGGTTTCCTCCCCGTGGTGGAGGCGGACGGTATGGAGCTCTTCGACGCGGCACTGGCGTCGGGTGTGCCCGATCAGGTCACCGTGCGGGTCGATCGGTCCGCGCTCGCCGGGACCGATCCGGTGGATCTGCCGGTGGTCATGCGGGGCCTTGCTCGTCCGGCTCGGCGCCGGGCCGGCGCCGGGGTCCGGGAGGTTTCGGGATTGGCGGCTCGCCTGGTCGGGCGCGCACCGGCGGAGCGCGCGGAGATCGTGTATTCCGTGGTCCGCGGCCAGGCGGCGGCGGTCCTCGGGCATGACGACGCCGAGTCCCTCGCCGTGGACAAACCCTTCAAAGAAATCGGGTTCGACTCCCTGGGCGTGATGGAGTTCCGCAACCGCCTGGTCACCGCCACCGGTCTGTCCTTACCCACGACACTGGTCTTCGACTATCCGACCGTGACCACCCTGGCAGCCCACCTGCTTTCGCTGTTCGAGCCCGAGGGCACCGGCGAGGCGGCCCGGCAGCGACAAACGCTTCCGCGACCTGCCCGCTCGGTGGCCGACGATCCCATTGCCATCGTGGGGATGAGTTGCCGATACCCCGGAGGTGTTGAATCTCCTGGAGATCTGTGGCGAATTCTTGCCGAAGGTTCCGATGTCACCGGCGATTTCCCGACGGACCGAGGCTGGGACCTGGACCGGATCTTCGACCCGGACCCGGATGTCCCGGGCACGGTGTACAGCAGGCGTGGTGGATTCCTCGCCGCCGCCGGTGATTTCGACGCCGCCTTCTTCGGTATCGGCCCCGCCGAGGCCACCGCGATGGACCCGCAACAGCGGTTGTTCCTGGAAGCCTCGTGGGAGGCGTTGGAAGACGCCGGAATCAATCCGCAGCTACTGCGCGGTAGTGACGCGGGCGTGTTCGCCGGCGCCTGCTATTCGGGATATTTCGATCAGGTCACCAGCGATGAGCTGGAAGGTTTCCGGTTGACCGGCACCTCGTCCAGTGTGGTCTCGGGCCGGGTCGCCTATACCCTCGGTCTGGAGGGCCCCGCGGTGACCGTGGATACGGCCTGCTCGTCGTCGCTGGTTGCCTTGCATCAGGCGTGCCAGGCGTTGCGCAGCGGGGAGACCTCGCTCGCCCTCACCGGCGGAGTGACCGTTTCCGCGAGTCTCCATGTGCACATGGACTTCGCCCGGCAACGTGGTCTCGCGCCCGACGGGCGGTGTAAAGCTTTCTCCGCCGGTGCCGACGGTGTCGGTTTCTCGGAGGGCGTCGGCGTGCTGGTCCTGGAGCGGTTGTCCGATGCGCACCGTCTCGGCCACGAGGTCTTGGCGGTGGTCCGGGGCAGCGCGGTCAACCAGGACGGCGCGAGCAACGGCCTGACCGCCCCCAACGGCCGCGCACAGGAGCGGGTCATCGCCGCGGCCCTGGCCAACGCCGGTGTGACGCCGGCCGAGGTGGACGCGGTGGAGGCCCACGGCACCGGCACGGTGCTCGGAGACCCGATCGAGGCGAACGCGTTGATCGCCGCCTATGGTCGTGATCGGGACGGCGAACCGCTGCGCATCGGGTCGGTCAAATCCAATATCGGGCATACGATCGCCGCCGCGGGCGTCGGCGGGGTGATCAAAATGGTTCAGGCGCTACGCCATCGAATCCTGCCCAAGACCTTGCACGCCGCGGAACCGAGCCCGTACGTGGATTGGTCGGCGGGGACCGTGCGGGTGCTGACCGAGGCCAGTCCCTGGCCGGTCGCCGGGCGAATCCGCCGCGCCGGGGTGTCGTCCTTCGGAGTCAGCGGCACCAACGCCCATGTGATCATCGAAGAAGCGCCGGCTCCTGTCCGAGCCGCGCGGCCGGTGCCCGAGGATGTCACCGCGACGGAGGTCGCGGGCCCTGTCGATGCCGTCCCCGTGGTGGTTTCCGCCAGATCGCCGGAGGCGTTGCGCGGTCAGGCGGACCGTCTCCGGAAGTGGCTCCACGAGCATCCGGACGCGGATCTCCGGTCGGTGGCACGGACGCTGCTGGATTCCCGGGCGCTGCTGGATCGGTCGGCGGTGGTGGCCGGACGTCACCGCGACGAGGTGATCGCCGGTTTGACCGCGCTGGCATCGGGGTCGTCGATGCCGAACCTCGTCGCCGGTGCGCCGGTTTCCGGGAAGACGGCCTTTCTCTTCACCGGACAGGGCGCTCAACGTCCGGGAATGGGTCGCGAACTCTATGCGTCCTTCCCGGTCTTCGCGGCCGCAGTGGACAGGATCAGCGCCGAATTCGCCGCGTTGCCGGAATCGGCGGACGGTGGACCGGGCACCGAGCGGACGCTGAAAGAGATCATGTTCGGGGCGGATTCGGCAGCAGTACTGAACCATACGGAATGGACTCAACCGGCTCTGTTCACCTTCGAGGTGGCACTGTTCCGGCTGTGGGAATCCCTGGGCGTCGCTCCGGATCTGGTGATCGGGCATTCGATCGGCGAACTGGCCGCCGCCCATGTGGCCGGGGTGTGGTCGCTGACCGACGCCTGCGCACTGGTGTCGGCCCGAAGCCGGCTGATGGGGGCGTTGCCCGAGGGTGGGGCCATGCTGGCGGTCGCGGTGCCGGCATCGGAGGTGTCGGAGTTGATCGCCGGCTTCGATGGCCGGCTCTCTCTCGCGGCGGTGAACGCTCCCACATCGACTGTCCTGTCCGGAGACGCCGAGAGCATCGCCGCGATCGAGCGGCGGCTCGTCGCCGCGGGGATCAAGATCGACCGCCTCCGGGTCAGCCATGCCTTCCACTCCGCGCTCATGGACCCGATGCTCGACGCGTTCCATTCGGTGGCGCAGGGATTGGCCTACCACGAGCCGATGATTCCGATGGTGTCGAACCTGACCGGAGACCTGGCCACGACCGAGCTGACCGAGCCCGGGTATTGGGTCCGCCAGGTTCGGTCGGCGGTGCTGTTCGCAGCCGGGATCGCGACCCTGATCGATGCCGGCGCACGACGTTTCCTCGAGGTGGGCCCGGATTCCGTCTTGTCGACCATGACCCGGGGGTGTCTTGCCGAACGACCCGAGATCGAGCAGGGTGTGCTGGTGGCCGCCTCCGCCACTCGGCGCGCGGCGGATGAGACGACCCACTTCGTTCGCACACTGGGGCAGGCGTACGTGAGCGGCGTACCGGTCCGCTGGGACGTAGTGTTCACCGGCCACCACGCGGAGCGGGTGTCGTTGCCCACCTATGCTTTCCAGCACAAGAGGTACTGGCCTCTCCCCGCCGCGCGCACCCCGGACAACGCACTCGGGCACCCGCTGCTGACCGCTGCGGTGGCGCTCGCGGGTACGGACGAATGGCTGTTCACCGGCCGTCTCTCGATACGCGAACAGCCCTGGCTGGCAGACCATGTGGTGTCGGGAGCGGTGCTCTTTCCGGGCACGGGGTTCACCGAACTGGCCTTGGTAGTCGGTCGAGAATTGGGTGCCGAGTTCCTGGAGGAGTTGCTGATCGAGGCTCCGTTGCTGCTCTCGGAGACGGCCGCGGTGGACCTGCAGATCGCCGCCCGCCCGGACGAATCGGGGCGGATCGGTGTCGTGATCTACTCCCGGCCGGTGACCGGCGGCGATCCGGGTGTGCCGTCCGGGTGGACGACCCATGCCACCGGAACTCTCACCGCTGCCGCCGAAACCGTGGCCGGCCCGCTCGAACCGGCGTGGCCGCCGCCCGGCGCCGCGGCTTCCGACGCCGAGGTGCTCTACGACCGGCTGTCGGTGCACGGCTTCGCGTACGGCCCGTCGTTCCAGGGGGTGACCGCGTGCTGGACCCGCGATCAGGAAGTGTTCGCTGAGGTCTCGCTGGACGAAACAGCCGGTGGTACCGGGGGGTTCGGTATTCACCCGGCGCTCCTGGACGCCTGCCTGCACGCTGGTGTCGACCTGCTCTCCGAGGGCCTGCCCGCAGGTCGGATGCCACTGCCGTTCTCGTTCGCCGGGGTGCGTCTGCGGCAACGCGGCGCCGCGGCCGTTCGGGTGCGCGTGCGCCGGCATCAGGACGGACGAGCGGGCGTCGAACTCGTCGATACGGCGGGCGCACCCGTGCTGACCATCGAGACGATCGCCGTGCGCGGGATGGATCCCGCGGGATCACCCGTGTCCCGCTCGGCGTCCCCGCACAATCCGCTGGTCATGCGCTGGATGCCCGGTGTACCCGCCCACTCCACCGGGCCGGCCGCCGCGCTGGCCACCTGGGGATCGGTGCGCGTGCCCGGTATCGATGACCACTACTCGGATATCGGGAAACTCGTCGCTGCCGAGACCACGCCCGAGGTGATCGTATGGTTCCCCGGTGCGGATACCACCTCGGCGCGCGATGCTGTGCATGTCACGTGGCACGGGATACGGTCATGGCTGGCAGAGGACCGTCTGGCCGATACCCGTCTGGTGATCGCGACCCGGCGGGCGAGCGGACGCCACGGAGAATGGGCGGACCCGTCCGCCGCCGCAATCGCGGGAATGGCGCACAGTGCCGCAGCGGAATCTCCCGATCGGGTCGTCGTGCTCGACCATGACGGGGAACTCCACGCCGATCTGGTGCACGGCCTGCTCGCCTCGAACCAGCCGCGTGTCATGGTGCGTGATTCCCGTGTCTTCGTGCCGCGACTCGTCCACGGCATCCCCGAGAGGTCTCGTCCGGCGCCGGTCGGTGCGCTCGGCGACGGTACCGTGCTCATCACGGGCGGCACCGCGGGGCTGGGGGCGATTCTGGCCCGGCATCTGGTCCGGGCCCATCGGGTCGAACATCTGCTCCTGGTTTCCCGGCGTGGCGCGGCCGCGGACGGTGTCACCGAACTGGTCGCCGAATTGGCTGCCCTGGGAGCCGACGCTCGTGTCGTGGCCTGTGATGTCGCGGACCGGGCCGCCGTCGCCGCGCTGCTCGGCACGATCGGAGACGAACATCCCCTGACCGCGGTGATCCACGCTGCCGGAGTGCTCGACGACGCCACGATCACGGCCCTGACCCCCGACAAGATCGACCGGGTTCTCGCGCCCAAGGTCGCCGGTGCCCAGAATCTCCACGAACTCACCCGGGGGCACGACCTCGCGGCGTTCATCCTGTTCTCCTCCGTGGCCGCCACTCTCGGCTCGCCCGGACAAGGCAATTACTCGGCGGCCAACTCGTTCCTGGATGCCCTCGCCCACACCCGGCGTGCCGAAGGTTTGCCGGCGCTCTCCCTCGCCTGGGGGCCCTGGAACCAGACCACCGGCATGACCGGTGACCTGGATCAGGCCGCGATCGGCCGGGTGGAGCGCATGGGGCTACGGATGCTCGACGAGCATTCCGGATCGGCCCTCTTCGACGCTGCACTCGGTGTCGCCGAACCCGTGGTCATCGCTGCCGAGTTCGAGACCACGACCCTGGTCGCGCGGGCGGCCGACGGGGTACTCCCCGATCTGCTCACGGAACTGGTGCCCACCCGGACCCGCCGGGTGCCTGCGGGGCCGACCGGTGGCCGACTGCTGGCCGAACTCGCCGCCGCACCCGCGGACAAGCGGGAGACCCTGGCGCTCACCCGGACCCGGGAACACATCGCGGCGGTGCTGGGGCTACCCGCGGGTGGCGCGCTCCACGCCGAGACGGCGTTCAGCGATTTGGGTCTCGATTCCCTCAGCGCCATCGAACTCCGCAACCGCCTCTCCGGCGCGACCGGTATGCGGCTGCCCGCCACCCTGGTCTTCGACTATCCGACCGCCGCCGCCCTGGCGGGATTCCTGCTGTCGAAGATCACCGTCACCCCCGCGCCCTCGGTGGTCGACGAGCAACTTGCGACTCTCCGGGCGTTCCTGGCGGCGCCGCCCTCGAGCGTCGAGCGGGATCGGCTCACGGCGGGTCTGCACGAACTCCTGGCCGAGGCGCGGGTGGCCGCGGTACCCACCGTTACCCAGGAGGAGGTCGAGGACGCGAGCCTGGAGGACCTCTTCAAGATCATCGACCAGCAGCACGAGGAGCCGTAGGGGCGGGGCGAGGGACGCCTCGATGCCCCGTCCGGTCCAGGCGGCGTCCACACAGGCAACCGCCTCGACCGATTCGGGCCTCGGTCCGCACCTTGCTCGCGTACGCAGAGCGATCGACCCGTGGCGATCGCCGGGCCACCGCCTGCCCTACGGGCGGGCGGTGGCCATGGCGATCCGGCCGTCAGGCGAACGCCGCGAAACCGTCGTGGACATTCTTATCGTTTTGCAGCGCACGGTTGAGCGCCTCCTCGACCGCGATGGCGAGCTGATCGAGCTTGTGGAGGGTGTCCTCGAGCTCGGTGTTCACCTTGCTGTACGCCGCGGTGAACCCCTCCTGCGCGCCCTGGCTGGCCATGGCGGCGAGGAAGTCGTTCTTGGCGGTTTCGAGGGCCGCGATCTCCCCCTGGATCTTGCTGCCCTGGGTATTCAGCGCGTCGAACAGCGCGTCCATCGTGGGCTTGTCGTACAGGATGTGGTCATCTGTATTGCCGCTCATTGTCCAATTCCTTCTCAGTCGAGCAGATGGGTGAAAAGCCGCCGGGGCGGATCAGAGGCTGGTGTAGCCACCGCCGGAGCTGGTGTAGCCGCCGTTGGGGATGAAGGAGTCCTCATCCATGTTCAGGATCGACTTGGTGGCATCTTCGGTGGCCCTGGTCAGCTCCTCCAGCGTCCGGTTGAGCTTGTCGGACTCATCGCTCCACGCCTGCGAGGTGGTGGCGAACGACGCGCTCGCGTTACCCTTCCAGCCCCTGCGGGCGTCATCGCTGGCCGAGTCCACGGCGTGCACCGACAGCCGCAGATTCTCGATGGCCTGGTACATCGCGCCCGTGGCCTTCGTGACCAACGGGATATCGAGATCGGCACCCTGAGTTGTCATTATCGGAATCCTTTCGTGAGGTTGTATTTCCGTCGAGATCCAACGATCTCGGGCCGAGCTGGTGGTCTAGGACATCCACCCCCACCCCCCTACCGGTAGCGAGTGGACGAGGGCGGATACCGCCTCGGCGATCCGATGGTCGGAGCCCGCCGTGAAGGTCGACCAGAGCTGCTGGTCCGGTGAGGTGCCGGGGCTGGCAACCAACCGGCCGCGCTCGGTGTCGTACACCACGACCGCTCCTGCGGAACGTTGGGTGACACCGTCGCCATGGGCGTAGGCGACGATTTCGGAATACGCGGTACAGGTGGACAGGGCGAGACCGAACTCGATCGCTGTCCGTTCCTCGACGCCGAGTTCGTACAGCGCCTGGGTGTACCCGCTGGAGTCGGCGGCGCCGTCGAGGCGCTCCCGCAACGCTTCCGCGGGCGCACTGAAACTCGGTGTCGCCGCGGGTGGGCAGGCCCCGAGCGCATCCAGCAGCGGGCGCGCCAACGTCGCGCCCGTCGCATCGGCCCACGTCGTTCGCACGTCGAATATGTCACCGTCCCTGGTGGCCACCGCATGCCGATCGCCACGGCGGGCCAGGCACACCCGGCGGACTCCCGCCCCGGTGTGGATCCGCGCCACCAGTTCCCGCTCCGGCTGCGCCAGCACGTGCAGAGCCGCGGCCAGCTCGGTGTCCACGTCGTCGTAGCCGTCCACCAGGCCCGACCTGCGCAGTCCGGCGAGCGCCTCGCTCTGTGCGGCGGCCCAGGCGGCAGCCGAATCCTGCTGGGGCCCCACTGCGAGCACCTGTGGAAGGGTTTGCACATTCAGCAGGCCCGTAACGGCCAGCAGGCCGTCATTGGTCAGTATCGTCACCGCGTCCCCCTCGGAAAGTGCCGGCTCACGACGTCCCCGTTCCCGGGACCGGATGAGGGGACGCCTCGGCGGCGCCCAGCACCGGCGGAGCCGCCTGGATACCGGCCTCGATCTCCATCACCGCCTCGGTGTCCTCGTCGGCGACGCCGGCCCGGACGGCGCGATCGGCGCCGGCCAGGGCGGAGGCCGGACTCATCCCGGCGGGAACCATCGGTGCCGCCGCCGCAGGCGCGGCCGCGGGCGAGGACTGCACCGGTAACGCCGAGGATGTCGCAGCCGTGAATGTCCTCGCCTCATAGGAGGACAGGGCCCGGGGTGCTCGGGGCATTCCGGAACCCGTACGGATGGTCGCGGCCGGCGCCGTAGCGGATACCGGCAGCGTGGTGCCGGCTACCGGCGGCGCCGCACTACGTTCGGCTGCCCATGCCGTACTCGAGACGATTTCCGGTGGCTGAACCTGCTGCCACGGCAGGGCCAACGACGCGGACGCCAATTCGTAGCTGTGCATGACCCGCGCCGCGTTCGCCTTGGTGAGATCCTGCTCCGCATCGGTATCGGCGACTGTCGCGATCAGCGGCGCGCCGAGCGCGGCCCCCACCTGTTCGAGACTGCGTATCGCCGCGGTCAGGGCCGCGATATCGGCCGTATGCGGCATAGCCAGACCGGCCACCTCGTACGCGACTGCCTGTCCGCCGGCCAGCGCGGCATTGCGGCCGGCGGCCGCGGCGGTATCCACCAGCCAGTGCCGCAGCGTCGCGAATCGGTCGATCGCGGGACCACTCTCGGTCGATCGCCACGCATCCCGCATCCGGGCCATGATCCGGTCGTATTCGATCACTGCCGCGCCGAATTCCGCGGCCAGCCGTGACCATGCGGCGGCGGCCTCGGTCATGGGCCGCGCACCGGGACCGGTGGCCAGATCGTGCGCGAGTTTTTCCGCCGGCCGGGCCGCCCAGATCACACCGGTGAAACCGGGTATCGGTGGTTCGATCATCGTCGGTGCTCCGCTGCTAGATCACTGTCCGGAAGCCGCCGGCATTGTCCTCGTCCATCCGGACCAGCTGATCGGTCTGCGAACGCAGAGCCGCGGCCAGTTTCCTGATCTCGTGGACACCTCGGCCTGCGGAGTCGTCGTAGGAGGTGGCCACCGCTCGCAGGGTGTCCGCCGCACGGACCGAAACCTCGTCCATACCGGCAGGTTCGACAGCCAATGCCGGCAGATTCACCCGTAGTGCGTCCTCCAACCGTGCGGCCAGGGCGTCCAGTTCGGTGCCGGCCTGCCGGACCTGAGGTGGATCGAATTCCATGCCGATCTCCTGTCAGAGGGTCAGTGGTTTGTCCGGTGAGTCGCCGCTCAGCGGTTCGGACACCCGCTCCGCCGTGCCGACAACCGGCAACGACGTTCCTTCCATTGCGCCGACGACCTCGTTGCCGTGCGCTGCGTTGACCAGGTGGTCGCGCGTGCCGTCCGCTGTCGAGGACTCACTGCCCCGGGGGAGCCCGGCAGCGCCCAGACCTCCGCCCATCGGGACGGCGCCCCCGGGTGCGCGCGTCGCGCTACCGCTCATTACGGAAGCCGTTGAGTTACCGGGTGTTCCGGCGCCCGCACCGGGACCACCGCCGGTGGCTCGCGCCCCCGGCCACGGTGCCAACGGTTGCGCAGGTGTGCCCGCGATTCCGCCGCCGCCCGCGATTCCGCCGCCCGCGAGCGCTGCCCCCGGCACACTTGCACCACCGATCCGGGTAGCCGGATCCGAAGGGTCCCCGTCGGGGCTCGACTTCACCGGCTTCAGGGTTTCGTGTAGCTGTGCGACGGATCGCGCTCCGGTCGTCACCGCACCCGCCACCGTCGGCACGATCTGCATCAGCTGCATGACGATCTGCATCGGATCCACACCGGTCGGCGCATTCGTGACCGGGATTTTCTCGCCCGTCGCCATCATCTTCGCGCTCTCCACACTCAATTCGGTGCGGGTCTTCGCGGTCACCACGGTGGCTTCCGCCAGGGTTTCGGTGGTGGCCGCCAGTAAGAACAGCTGCCCGGCGCCGGTCATCAGGAACGGACCGGCGGCGGCGACGGAGGCCAGGTAGCGTGCCACGATGGCCGCCATCGTGGTGGCGCCCGTGAAAACCGATGTCGTCGCCGTCGCCGTGCCGGCCGCGGTCCCGGCGCTCTGACCTGCTATCGCCGCGCCGTCACGTTGTGCTTCGGTGGCCTTGTTCGCCGCCGCCGTCGCGGCCATGCCCTGCCACAACGTCATCGCGGTCTGCGCCGCGGACGCGCCCAGCTGTATCGCGGTCTGCAGGGTGGCGGAGATCTGCGAGAACACTTGGGACGGATCAGGATCGGTCCCGGCGGCGAACTGCCCGGTGCCGAAACTACTGGCCAGATCGGTGATCGGCTTCGCGATCAGCGAGAGGTCCAGGGCCGGGAGCGGCGGTAGTTCGGGCAGCGGAATCTGTGCGGGCAGTTGCGGCAGCGGCCCGAGACCCATATCCGCGAGAACAGCGTTGACCGGCCGGTCCAGCGCGGGACCGGCCGCGCTGTTGCGCAGCAATTCCAGCACGGTCTCGTCGAGCGGTCCGCTCATGCCGATCTGCCGATCGCGCCGAATTCGGCGACCGAGGCTTCTTCGGTCGAATCGTAGGCGGCAGCACCCTCATAAGAGGTCAAGGCTGTCGCGGCATGTACGGCGGCCAGCTCGCTGACCGACCGGAGGTTGTTGGCCTGCGCGTACGCGAAAGCGGCCAGGAAGTCCTGACCGATCAGACCGAACACCGGGATCGCTGCCGCGATGAGTGCGGCTTGGTTCACAGTTCCGGCCGTTGCTGTCTCAATTGCCAGAGAGGCCGAGGCATCGCCGAATTCACGCACGATATGGGAGTCCGCCACAAGATCAGTCATCTGAACGCCTAGGGGCCGGGAATTTGTATTCTCGTTGTCAACGTATCCAGAACCGAGAACCGCCGACGGCCGTGAACTTGCCTCTGATGGGAAGTCTCGCGCGGCGGGGAGGGATTGTGACCTGGTCAGTGGCCGGATTCATGCCCCGGCATCGACTCGGCGAGTTCGGTGTTGAAAGCATCGACCAGTTCGCCGCGCCGGATGATCGCGAGATGGGCGGCCCGGCGGGCGGTCGCCACCACCACCGACTCGAATTCGGTCGGCGACAACTTCGAGATACCCGGTGCGAGAGCCAGATCGCACAGTGTGCCGTTGCCGTCGACCTCGGCGGTCACGGCGCCGTCCGGTGAGGTTTCCCGCACCCGGATCCCGGCGAGCCGGTCCGCCAGGTCGTGCATCAGGTTCAACTGACGGTGTACCCGCGCCTCCAGCGCATCCATTGCCTCGCTCATATTCACCTCAGCCGGATCTGCGGTTCGGCATCGTGTTCCGATGCCGTGACAATTCGGCCGGTTCGATGCCGATTGGGAACGACAGGCCCCTGACCGGTGGTCCCACCGGAGATCGAACCGCATCTCGACGCAGCTGTTGTCATGGCACCTCGGTCACTCTTCGTAGGCGCACATACTACGGCGGGCCGGAGCGGCACTGACCCACCCGAGGCGCCACGGGTCGGACCGGGGCACCCTTTTGCGGGTGAGTCCCCGAGCGGGTTCCGTCATTGTTGATGATTCGTTCCCGCTTGTGGGAAATCGCCTTTCAGGGGTGCTGGAATTATTTGGCCCACCTGGTGGGTGGTGAGGCGGTCGGTAGGCAGGTCGAGCTGGGAGCGAGTGGGCAACGTGAGCGATAAGGATTCGGAACAGCCGGAGAGCGTGGACGAGCAGGCGCCGGATATCGGATTCCGCCTCGCCTCGCCGGATGCCGTTGCCGAAGTAACCCCGTCGGGCGATACCACCCGTCCCGATGCCCGCGCCGATTCCGGGACAGGTGAACCTGCCGACCGTGCCGCGGCCCGCGAAATTGCCGAGGCAATAAGCGATTCCGGCCCACCCGGCTGGCAGGAGATGGACGCCGTGTTCGCGGTGACGACTACCGCGGTGTTCACGGAGGTGCGGTTTTCCGACGGCACACGTTCCGTGCGGGTCCAGCCCGCACAGGAGGTGCTGCAGCAGGTGCGCAGCCAGCGCGCAATGGTCGCCGAATCCGGCGATGAGCCCTGGTGGCGGTTGCTGCTGCGCGCGGATTCCGGAGGCGGACTCGATATCGATTACGACTTCGGTGACGAGCCGTTCCCACAGGGTCAGCTTTTCGAGCCCGAGGCGTATCGGCTGGATCTCGACGAGTATCCGCGGGAGTCGTTACCGGTCTGGCTGGCCGCCTACATCTCGCATGGTGACCGGCAGTCGCGGACCCCGCAGCAGGCGGCCCGGGCGGCCCGCGCCGACCGGGAATCCAGAGTCTGGGCGGATGTGGCCGCCGGTGAATTTCCGGCCTTGCCGCAGATGTGGGCGCGCTGGGCGTGTCTGGCGGCGGGTTTCGTGGCGGCCCGATCGGAGTGGGGACCGCGGATCGTACCCGCGATGGGCTGGTTCGAGAGTTCACGCCGTGGCGGGTCGACGCTGTATTCGCTGCCCGGCGACCGGGCGGTGCTCTCCGGCGGGGTCTGGGAGGCGCCGGCGCTGGACGCCACCTACAACGAGGACGCCCCGATGCCGGAATTCTTCGCCGGCGCACCCGACTGGGTGGCCGATCCGGTGTTGAATCCGCGTGCCGGGACCGGGTTGCTGTCGTTCGTCTACTGGTGGGAGGCCGGTCGCTGGTACCGCGGGGACTCCCCGGATGCCGAGGCCTGCGCCACCGCGGTGCCCGGGGTCTGGACAGCGGATACCGTGGCCGGGCTGCTGGCCGGCCTGGCGGCGACACCGCCTACGGCACAGGCCCGGGCCGCGGCGGCCGAACTCGTCGCGGCGGCCGAACTCGGACTGGCCACGCGTGACACCGTGACCGCTCTGTTCGACGAGGACACCTTCGATGTCGACGGAGCGGTCTATCAACTGAACACCGCCGGTGTGCTGACCGCGCTGCCGGTGGAGATGCCGGAGAGCGAAGCGGTGCACCGGGTGCGGACCTATATCGAGAGCCGGGGCCTGGATACCACCGGATACCCGCTGGACGAGCTGGCAGGGGAACGGATCAGCTGCGGATGGATGGTCTATGTACCGGTTCCGCAGGGGGAGATGGCGATCGGGCGGGCGATCTTCTACGTGGCCGACGACGGGGTGCTCGAACACTCTTCCTCGTCGGTGGCGCCGGCGGTATTCGCGAGTGGATTCGAACAGCGTTTCCACGAGCGGCGGAAAGTTTCGGTGTGAGTGCGCGGATAGTCGTGCCCGGCAACGGTGAGGATCGATGATGGCGAAAAGAGTTGAGGTCGACCCGGCGTTGCTGGTTGATGCGGCGAAGTTGGTTGCCGAGATCGGTGAGGGTCTGGCGGCGGCCCGTGACAAGGCGAACAGCGTTATGGAACACACCGGAACAGCGTGCGGGAACGATCATTTCGGTCAGGAATTCGCCGGCGGTGCTCGGGGGTTCCGGAGCCAGGCGGAAGCGGTCGAGGAGAAGACGGGCCGGATGTCGGAGATGGTTACCGGGATGGCCGAGGATATGGGGTCCGGTCTCGGTGCGGCGCAGGCGCTTCGGGACATGGATGAATCGTCGAGTAAATTGTTCGGGCGGTAGTGTGATAACCGGCGACTATGCGGAGGAAGCCGCCGCGGCGTATGAGAGCCTGCAGCGGCAGATGGCCCAGATTGCCGAGGTGCAGCGGCAGCGGGTCAAATTGACAGCGTCGGCCTCGGTGCGGGACGGCCGGGTGACGGCCACCGTCAATGCCGATGGATTACTGATCGAAACGGTTTTCGCCGATGATATCGACGAGCTGAGTTATGCGGAGATCGCGGCGGCGGTGACCGAGGCGACGCAGCTGGCGGCGGCCGAAATCGCGCGGAAGAATGCGGAGTTGGTCGCTCCGTTGCGCGGTGAGCGGGAACGGCGGCCGAAGCTGTCGGAGTTGTTGCCCGGCATGGCTGATGTGGAGGCGATGATGCCGGTGGAGCCGCCGGTGCCGACTTCTGTTCCGGATCCGGAGGATGCCGAGGAAGAGGTGGCTGCCGATCCGGTCCTCGAGTTCGACAATGTGGAAGAGGTAGATCGGGCCGCGGGCCGTGGTCGGAATGGTCCTCCGATTCTCGGTTCCGATTGGTGATATAGATGGCCATTCCCTTTCCGCCGGCGGATTTGGCGGGTCTGCTGGGTTGGGTGGGTGGTAGTGAGATCCCGGTGGGGAACGAGGATTTCGCGGAGTTCATGCGGGAGGGTTTCGACGATCTGAAACGCCATCTTCTCGAGGAGTTGGTGCGGATCGATGACGCGATCGCCGCGGTGCAGGCGGCGTATCCGGATGGTGATGGTGGTGCGGCGATCCTGGCCGAGCTGCAAAGCGTGCGTGAGGATGTAGAGCGGACGGCGGAGGAGTTCGGTCGTCTGGCCGACAGTATTCACGAGTTCGGTGGGGAGATCGTTGCTGCCAAGCTGAACGGGATTTTCGGGCTTACTTGGTTGGCGGGGGAGCTGATCTGGGCAGCGACGTTGGGGCCGGGGGCGCCGTGGGCGCAGGTGGCGGCTATTGCGGTGGCTCGATATTTCTTCCGGATGATCGGTTTGCGGCTCTCGGCGGCGATTCGGCGGCAGCTGTCGGGCCTGGTCATCAACCGGGGGTTGCGGACGGTGTCGTCGCATTTTCTGTACGAGGCGATCCAGGAAGGGTTGATCGAGGTTGCGCAGGGGACCGTCCAGGAGGTGGTGGTTCAGAACATATTGATGGATAAGGGCTACCAGGAGGGCTACGACTGGGATGAGCTCCGAACGAATGCGGTGGTGTCGTTCGGGGCCGGTGCGGCGGCGGGTCTGGGTGGCCATTTCTTGTATCGGGGGGCGGCGCGGTTGCCGTGGGGGCCGGATCGCTGGGGTGGGCTGGCTCGCGGTGCACTCGTCGGTTCAGGAGCGGGGCTGGTGGGGGCGACCGCGGCGTGGGCGATTCAGGGACGGCTGACCGGCAACTGGGAGATGGATCCCCGATCGTTGACCGGTGGTGTGATCGGCGGGGCCGGCCCCGGCATGATCTATGGCTGGCAGGGCGGTTCGGACTATTCGGGTAAGCCGATCACGGTAGACGATTATCGGCGGATCCGGGTCGGGGACCGGGGGGCGGGCGATGCCGCGGGGGTTGCGGGTGCGGAGGACAGGCCGGAAGGGCGGGCCGATTCGAGCAAAGCCGGTGATTCCCCGGGGGTGGGTGGCCGGGGTTCGTCCGCCGCGAGCGGGCCGGTGCCCTATGCCGGTTCGGAAGCCGGGGGGCGGGGATCGTCGGGTGCCGATGCGGCGGGAGGGTCGATCGGTGCGGGTGTCGCCAGGGGTGCTGCCGATGCCGATTCGAATATTGTCGCGAGCCGGGACGGCTCCGAGGCCGGCGGCCGCCGGTCCGAGCCGGTATCCGAGAGTGAGCCGCCGGTTGCGGGGGATTCCGATACCGGTGCGCAGCAGGTTTCCCGGGATACCGAGATCCGGGCGCGGGACGGTGCGCACCCGGCGGAATCCGGTTCGCTGACGGGCGATTCTGATTTGTCGACGGGCGATTCTGGATCGCGCCCAGCTGATTCTGGTTCATCGACGGGCGAATTCGGTCTCGGTGCGGAGACGAATGGCAGCGGATCCGGTGTGGTGGCCGGGGAGACGGCCGCCGGAGCCGGTGACCATGGTGAGCGGGTGCCGGACGGACGCGATTCGGAGACGGTGGGCTCCGGGCGGGAGACCGGTGCGGAATCCACGGCGGATCGTGACACCGCCGGCGACGAGGCCGGTGGTAACCAGGGCGGTGCCGGGTTGCCGCCGGGGACCACCGGTGAGGGTCCGGGTACCGGCGGTCGGCGACCGGTGGATGTGATTGCGGCACTGTCGAATACCCTCGCGGCCCGGCATCCAGGCGGGTTGATCCAGCGATCCGGGCGGGTGGATGCCGCCGGTATGGATATGCGGGCATTGGAGCAGGTGTTCGACGGGAATTTCGTTCGTGCCGGAACCGAGCGGGGGGCGACGCCGCGGCAGGAACGGTTCCGGTTGCGGTTGCTGGCCTGGGAGGAAGAGCGCCGGCTGGCGCATATCGGGTACAGCAGGGCCCGGGGTGCGAAAAATCGCGCGCGGCGGCGTGACGAACTTGTGCGGGCCGAGGTCGACGATATGAGCCGGGTGCGGGCCGGACTGGCAGCGGGGCGGAACCCCGGTGTGCGGATCGAGGCTCAGCTGGCGGACACCGCACGCTCGCGGGGTCTCGATACCAGCGGCATGCACACCATCGACCGCTGGACGGCATACGCCGACATGCTGGGCGAACAGATCGAGGAGAAGCAGTCGGCCCGGGAGCGGGCCCGTACAGCGGAACTGGCCGCGGGGGCGAAGGCGGCCGAGGACTACACGAAGCGGGCCGCAGGGGAGAAAGCTCGGCTCCTGCAACTGGCTGCCGAGCGCAAGCGTATTCGGACGAAGGAGTGGCGGCGGAGGTCGACCCCGGAGCATCTGCGGGAATCGCTGGAGGAACTCGGGCCCGGTGGCACGCTGGTGGTGGTCGAGGAGTACGCGGATGCGGATGCGTTTGGGGTGAATGCGCGGCCGTATGTGCTGTATCTCGACAGAGAAACTGACACGGTGGTGGTCGAGGACGGGGTGTCGGGCGGGCCGGTACCGTTCGATTTCTCGGAGCGGGCCGGTGTCGAGCGGACGTTCACCGCGGGAATTCGCGGCGATGGTTTCCCGACGGCCGCGGTCCCACCGGCGGGAGATGGTGTGCCGCCACGTCCGGGGGAGCCGGATGGTGGGGGTGACGGTACAGCGGGCTATGTGCCGGCGTCCGTCGATGACCCACCGTCGGGCGGGCGTCCGGGGCAGGACGCGGAGCGCGCCCGTCACGAGCCACTCGCCGAAGCCGCGGCGGACGAGTTGAACGACGCTGCCCTCCGTGAGTTCGTGGCGACGGCTCGGCGTGAGTTGCTCGTGGAGACGGCCCCGCGCGGGCTCGTGGACACAGCCTCACGTGACCTCATGGCGGTTGCGCTCGACGACCCCGATCAACAGGTCTATGACCTCCTCGAGTCGACCGAGACCGGCCGGCCCCTCGCGGCCGTCCTGCGGTCCCTGCCCATCCGGATCGAGTTCGGCGCAGCGGAAACGGCCGGCCCGACCACGATCGGTAGCTCTACAACCAGTCCAGGCGACTATGACTCACACGGTCTCGTCGCGTCCGTATCCACCACCGGCACCACCTTGCCGACCCGGGTACTGGATCTGGCGCGCATCGCCGTACGCGCGCAGTACGAACGCGACGGCCTGATTCCCGATCCACGCACCATCGAGCTCGACGACTATGTCGAAGCCATGAACGATATCGACACCGATATCGAGATGACGGCCGTCCGTCTCGCCGCCGAACTGCGCGTCGAGTACCCGGTCGACACCTTTGCCGCCGAAATCTCCTACGATTCGGCGGTACACGAGATCCTCGGCGCTTCGGGCGTCGGCGACGAGGGCGCCGCGCAGGCGCATGAGGAGGGCGTCGGTGCGGTCCGCGGACTGCTCTACGCCGCGCTCGCCGAGAGGCACCGGCAGACGCACCGGGACGCGAACCGGCCGGCCGCCGAGCGGCGCAGCCCGATCTCCGCCGAGGGGTGGGAGACGGTACCGGATCTGGCTGCCGACGACGCCCTGCGGCGTGCTCTGCAGGACCTGGACAGCGCCGATATCCGCCGGCACGCGGCACAGACCGAGGCCGTTCTGCTCGCCCAGCGACTCTCGATCGCGGAGCGGCTCGGTGACCTGACGAGCCGGCACCCGATCGATCAGGAGATCGAGCGCGTCGAAAAGATCGAGCGCGCGGGGATCGAATCCACTGATGCCGCAGCCGAACTCCGGCGTTATCGACATGAATTGCATCGGCTCATAGATCTGCATGACGACTATCTCCGGCGGGTATGGGAATGGCGGGCCGCGCAGCGGCACGTGGATGATTTGGTGACGCCCAGGGTTCTCGACCTCGAAGCCCCAGGTGCCATGATGCGCACCGGCAAGGTCGCGTTCGTCCCGGGAGATCCCGATCGGCTGGTGATCGTCGCCAGACGGGGAGAGCATGAGGATGCGATCGAGCCGGCGGCTGCCCAACTCGGCGACCTCGTACACGATGCCGACCTCGTCAGGGTGTATGTCGAGGTCGACGTGGAGGCCGATGGCCTGATCCGGGCCCGCCGCGTCGACGGGCCGGCAGAACGTGTCCGTACCACGCTGGATCGTCTGGATCCGCCGAGTCGGGACCGGTCGACGTCGATGCAGCGGGCCACAGCTCGGGAAATCGACCGGCTGCTCGAGATACTCCGGCAGACGCCTATCGGTGAGGTCGTCGTCGACACCTTGCGAACCGCCGACCTCCGGATCGAATACCGGTCCCACGCCGCCGCCCGGTACTACCCCGCGCAGGGGCTGCTGGTCCTCGACCCCGGCGACTCCGATATCGACCGGATCACCGCCATCGCCCAGACCGCGTGGCGCCTCGAACACGGCGGCCGAACCGCCGATGAAGCACGCCGATTCATCCTGACGGCAACCCTCGATGAATTCGAGACCGTCATGGTCGAAGAACAGGCGCAGCTGGAGGCCCTCGACACCGTCGTGCGCCGGCAGCTGCGGGCGCTGAGCGAAACCGGTCGCGCGGGCCTCGATATTCCCGTGACCCCATGGGAGCGGGTAGACACCGAGGCTCGGGCCGAGGTGCTGACCACCGGCGACGATTCGGAACTGGACGATATCGGCCTGGGCGCGTTGCGCGACGCACTTCCCGACGCCGAGCTGTCGCCGGGGCTGACATACCGCGAATTCTTCCGTGCGGCGTGGAAATACGCACACGGTCTGGCTCCGGAACCGGTGATCACCGCGGCGACCGTGCCACGCCGGCACCTGATGCGCGTGGCGGGTTTGATCGGAGTCCCCGAACTCGACCGCGCGATGCTGGCATCCTCCGCGGACGACATGCTGGGCGTGCCGGCCGAACTGCGCGACGACCAGTGGTCCACCGCCCGCACCGTCGCCGACGTGGTCCACCGGCTGCGCGAGAAGTTTCCGAAGATCAAGCTGTGGGGTTTCGGGCCGGAGCTCAGCGATCCGGAGCCGGACGGTACGCGCGACACCTCCGATCCCGCGACGCTCAGTGTCGCGGTGCTTCGCGATATCGCCCGGAATCTGGAGAGTGAACTGGCGGCGGCCCCGGCGGCGGATGTGCGTGGGTTCAGTATCGAGGATATGCCCGGGGACGGGGACCTGTCCGAGGCCGTCGGCGCGGTCGACACCGAAACCGGCCGGCGGTACACCGCCAAGATCATCCTGAATCGTGCAGTGGCGCAGAGCCCGGCGCGGTTGCGGCGGTTGGTGCGGGCCGGGGAGACCTCGCGCCGCGTCGTCCCGCAGGAGGTCGATCGGCCGGTGCGGTGGATGCCGGTCGTGAACTCCCCGGGCCACTTCGTCCCGCGCGCGAGCGAGCGGCCGGCGCGAACGGTGATCGCGCACGAGATCGGTCACGCGCTGAATCATGTGGGTTCCGGCCTCGCGGTGCGGCGGGCGGACCTGCACCTGCAGTCGATGGCGGAACTGGAGGGGGCCGACTATCGAGAGTGGCTGAAGCAACTGTCGGGGTACAGCTTCGATCCGAACGGCTCGTTGAACGCCCGCGAGGCCGTGATGGAGGCGTACACGTGGACCAGGGTCGACCCGGACAGTATTCCCCGGCCGGTCGCGATCCTGTCCGAGCTGCTCACCACACTCGCCGCCGATCCTTCCTCGACACTGGGAGATCCGCAGGCCGCCGACGAGCAGGGGAATGGGCCGGAGACGGGCTCCCTGGATGATCCCGGTGACACCCGTGAACTCATGGCTACCCCTCCCACCGACCCTTCGGATCCTGACCCGGGAGCATCTCCCACGACGACTGGGAGAGATATCGGGGCGTATTCCGCTTCGGGCGAGACCGGGGATCCATTCCGTGCGGCGCCCGCGGCGGACCTGGCGGAATCCCAGGTGGAGGCGTGGGAGCTGGTCCGGGTGGTGGTGGGGTCGGCTCCGGCGGTGTTCGAGCGAGCTCTCGAGGTGCTGCAACGGAAACATCGTGTGGTGCTGGAGGATCTGATCGGAGGGACTCCGGAGGCCCGTCGTGCCGCACCGGTCCTGGCGGTGTCTCTGCCGGATGCTCTTGCCGGGACACCCGACGGTACGACTCCGCAGCAGGTCCTCGGTGCGGTCGGCGCGCTGGCACACACCCTCGCGCGCGGCGTTCCCACACCGGAGGAGCAGTGGCTGATCATCCGCGAATCGTGGACGCGCGACGACGGCACATTCGACGCCGCTCTCGCCGCCGTCGTCGAGGAGTTGACAGCGTCGGGCACCGAGACCGACCCGGCGGCAGTGCGTGAGCTGATGGAGCGGATCGTGGTGCGCCCCGCTGAGGGCACGGTGGCCGAATGGGCTGTGTCGCCGAGCGAGCTCAGGAAGGAGCAGAAGCCCTTCTACGAAGAACGCAAGGCGATATCGCGGTGGCTCACGTCCCATACGGAGGTGGACACGGCGGCGGTACTCGGCCACGTCCGGAAGATCGCCGGCGCGGAAACCGTCGATCGGTGGCTGGAGTCGCAAGACCCGGGAACGCGCAGGTTGGTGACGGAGAATCTGTCGGCCCGCGACGCGGGGGAGCTGGCGGGCGGCGATGCCGACGAGGCGAAATTCCGGCGCTACCGCGCGGTCCGGGAACTCCTCGAGCTGACCGGGGCCGTCGACCGGCCGGCGGCCCCCGGGCACTCCGATGTGCTGGAGCTCGCCGCATCGCGCGAAGAGGGTTCCGGATCCGCGGAGACGCTGGTCGGGCAGCTGCGGGGTGAGCTCGCGGAATTGCCGGCACCGGATCCGGATACGAAGCTCGATCTGGACCGGGAGGCGGGGGAGCGGTTCACGGCGGCGGCAGAGCAGGTGCTGGCCGTGTTCGATGCTCGCCGTGCGGAATTGCTGGGTGAGTCGTGGCAGCGTCGCCGGGAGGTGATGGAGGGCCCGGACGAGACCGAGGCGCTGCTGCGGTATGTGGCGGCGGTCCGGGCGGAGACCGGTTTCTCGCCGCGGGCGAATCAGATCAAGGCGTTCCTGCTCGGGCGGCAGGGATATATGCGCCAGATGGGGACCGGTCAGGGCAAGACGCTGGTCGGGTGGCTGGATTCGCTGCACCAGCTTTCCCGTGGTGAACCGGTGGAGCTGTCCGACGGGGAGATGCGGCGAGTTCATCATGTGCTGACCACCACCGAGTTGCTGGCCGATGACGGAATCCGGGAGAGCGCCGAGATGTTCCGCAAGCTCGGATACGAGGTGTCGCGCTGGGATCCGGATCATCCGGCGGAGTTGGCGAAGTCGACGGTCGTCTACCTCACCTACGATGAGCGCGCCACCGCCGAGTTGAAGGACTCCGCGCCGCCGGGCCGCACCGCGACGATCGACGAGGCGGACGCGGTGCTGATCCACAACCAGACCGAGCACCATCTCTCCGACGGTGAGCGCGCACCGGTGGAAGACGCCGAGAAGGTGCACGTGTGGGCGGTGCGTGATCATCTCAAGCAGATGCTGGCCAAACGCGTGCTGACCCATGCGGATTACCGTGCCGATTCCGAACCCGCGGTGCGCCGGGCGAGCGAGTTGTGGGAGGAGAAGACCGGGCTGCCGTTCACGGAGCGGGAGTCCGAGATGGCGCGCGCGTTCTTCGATCTGAAGGCGGGGCAGAAGGGCGGGCGTTTGGTGCAGGACTGGCACTTCCAGGTCTTCGACGGGAAGGTCCAGATCCTGGACGAGAACGGAAAGCCGATGAGCGATCCGAAGGTCAATACCGACAGCCGCTGGTTCGGTGGCCGGCACCAGATGGTGGAGGCGATATACGACCTCGACGTGTATTCCGACGGGGAGGGCTCCAAGCGGGTCGGTGTCACGGATGTACTGAGCAAATATGACCGGCTGAGTTTGATGTCGGGCACGCTGGAGCGGACCGCGGCGGAGATCACCCAGAATTTCCCGGTCCACGGTGGTCTGGGGCGGGTCGAGGATCATCAGGAATCCCGGCTGGTGGCCGAGGAGGATCGGATCTTCCTCACGCAGCCGGAAATGCTGAAGGACGCGGTGGCGAAGGTCCGCACGCTGCAGGATCAGGGTCGGCCGGTCGCGATTATCGCGCGCCCGGATCTGGCGGTGAAGTTCTCCCGCGTGCTTACACACAATGGCATCGACCATGAAGCGATTCACGGTAGGTGGTTCGCCGAGCATCGGGACAACAACCTCGCTCAGGAGAATCTCGGGGGCGTGAAAACCCGTGCCGGTCAAGCGAGCCGGGTCACGGTGGGGGTCGACGGGATGCTCGGCCGGGGCTGGGATCCGACGGTCGGCGAACAAGTGAACGAGGCCGGTGGGCTGCATGTGCAGAAGCTGGGCCGCTCGGACAATCCCGATACCGATGCCCAGGCCGCCGCGCGCGCCGGGCGTAACGGCCAGAACGGTAGTTACGGATTCAGCGATTCGCTCGACGGTGGACTGGCCAATGGTGCGCGGAACAGGGACTACAGGATCGCGGTAACGCACTACCGGAACGGTCGCGCCGAGCATGCCACCGCGACGCGCGATTACGCCGAGGCGGTGCGCGCCGCGGAGACGAACACATCCGCCGCGGCGGCGGAGGCCCAGGCGCGCGTGCGTTCCGCGCAGGACAGAGTCGAAGCCTCCGAGAACACCATCGCGGCGGCGGACCGGAGAATACGCCGGCTCATCCCGCTGGTACAGGACGAGGCGGCCGAGCGGGCGCGCATCGCGCGTGAGTCGCGGCGGATGAACCAGCCCCACGCGCCGCCGGTACCGTCCGCACCGCAACACAACGCCGACCGCGAGGATGTGGGCGTCTCCGATTCCGATGCGGCGGACGCTGTTACCGGCGGGGTCGACGGAACGATCGTCCGACACGACCTCGCCCCGGAAGGCGAGGCGTTCTCCGGCCCCATCCCTGAGTCCGGGATCGACGACCCGGACCACACATCCGACCAGGAGTTGTCGGGCGCCCCGCTGAAACACGTTATCTCCATAGCGGATACCGATCCCGCGTACCTGCCTGCCCAGTCCGATGGCCGGCCGATCGCGCCGGGTGAACCGGTTCGCGGTGCGGTGGCCCGTATCCAGCAGTTGGACGCGGAGATCCAGGAGTTGGATGCGGAGATCCGGGAGCGTGCGGACGAGGTCCGGAGGCAGGGCACTTCGTCCGGTTCCGACCTGCCGAGCCGGTTGCTGCGGGTTCCCCAGTACCGGCTGCGTGAGCTCTGGCGCGAGCGAGATGCGCTCACCGACAGCCTGATCGCGCAAGTCGCGGAGACCGATCCGGGGGCGGTGCGGGCTGTCCAGGACAGGCTGGTGCGGACGCTGCACGAGACCCGGGTGCGGGCCGAGGCGGCGTATGGTCGGCTGTGGGCGATCGCGACCGAGTGCGAGGTGGATCGCGCGGTTACCGATGTGGGGGAACTCCTCGCCGCGATCCGTGGCCGGATGGCCGCTGCCGATCGGCGTGATATCGGTTCTTCTCGCCTGGTCAAGGGCGGTTTGACCGATGCCGAATTCCTGGTCGAGCGGCGTGCAGCTCGTTTCCGCTCCGAGGCGGACGCGTATGAAGCCGCCATCGAATATCACTCGTGTCAGGAACGTTTGGTGCGTGCCGGGGTGCGGCCGGCGTCCGTTGGCGAGGCCGGGAGTTCGGAATTCCATAGCAGCGAGTTGGCTGACGCGCGCCGGGCGGCCGAGGCCTCGGTGGCCGATCGGCGTCGGCGGATCGCGACCGATCTGCGTGAGCTCACCGTTTATGCCGGGTTGGACTTCGAAGGCGAGATCCGGAGACGGAACGCCGAGATCCGGATACGGAATGCCGAGAGCGGGATACAGAAAGCCGAGACCCGGAAACACGATGCCCAGAAATCGAATCGGAATGCCGAGATCAGGAGACAGAAACGCCTGATCCGGAGTCTGGAAGCCGAGATCCGGGACCAGAAGGACGAGATTCGGAAACTGACGGACGGGGATTTCGAGGCGATACCCGTCGCCGAGGCCGCGCTCGAGAACACCCGCCACCTCGACGGCCGCCTCACGACATGGATAGCGGACGAACGTCGCGATATCGCGCTCGCCGCCGAGGACGCCGTAGCAGCCGCAGGCGCCCCGCACCGGCGCCGGATCGCCCATGCCGACCGTGTCGAACGTGCGTTGCTGCGTTTGCGGCGCGCCGACCTCATCGCCCGGGCAACCCTGTGGAAGCTGACCGATCAGGACGCCGCGGCCCGCACCTGTATGGCCGACTACAAAACGGACTGGTCGACAGCCCATCTCAACGCCCGCGAAGCCGTGCACGCCGCGAACCTCCGCATGCGAGAAATCGCCGGAGTGGACCCGATCGGTGAATCAGCCGAACTGGCCGAAGAATTCCGGAACAGGCTGAAGGGCCGCGAGGACGCGGTGCGGGCCGATCTGGAGGAAGCGGCCGAGAACGCGGGCAGCCCGGGCCAGTGGCGCGGGCGGGGGCGCCTCGATGACCCTACCGGGGGCCGCCGAGCGCCTCGCGTGCTCCAGATGCGGCTGGACGAGATCGAACGGACCCGCCGGTTCTTTGCCCAGGCGGAATACGAAGTGCGTTGTGCTGAGGTCGATCTGGCGCTGCTGGAGGCAGAGCTGCCGGGTTCGGTGAACAAGGTCTGGCATCCGCAGTTCGGGGGAATAGAGGCCGGCGGCACACCTCTGGAGCACGCCCTGGGGCGGGCAGACAGTGCGCGCAGGGAGGTGTACCGGACGGTCATCGACCGGCGGTCGCAGGCGCCTCGACGATTGGTGGAAATCGCCACCGCCATCGGATACCCCGATGAACTCCCCACCGATTTCGTCAGCGCGGACACGATGCGGGTCATCCCTGCCGTGCATCTCATCGTGTGGTTCCGAAAGCATGTCAAAGACCGCACAACCACGAACGAATACACGGCTAGCGGGGAGCATGCGCGCCATTGGGCGCTGAGCTTGGAGGCGTACCGGATCGAACGGGCGATCCTGTGGACCGCCTATGATTTCATGCGAGCGATGGCCGATAGCGACATCCTCGCGAATGTGGAGATCGGACCGATCGGCAAACAGGCCGAGGCCGAGGCCGATCAACTGCGGGCCGAACTCGAGCAGCTGATGGAATCGCAGTGGTTCCCTGACAACCTGGAATTTCTTGCCCGGGTTTCCAAGATCGACGATATCTCGGAGTTCGGCGACCCGGTCGCCCTGGCCGAGAAGATCGGCGAGTACGCCGATGCGCACGGGACGAAGGAACGGCACCGTCATGTCGATCAGGTCGCGATCAACGCGATACACGTACTGATAGATCAGGCCCAGCTGAACGGCGATATCGAGAAGCTCGAAGAACTCGAGGCTCTGGTCGAACGGGCGTATCTGGCGGCCGAGCAGGAGGCCCGGCAACGCCTGGCGGCAGCAGAGACAGCAGGATCCGAAGCCGAACGGCAGGCAGCCCTCGACGATCTCCGGCGGGTCGGGGCCGCGGATCAGGTCGATGCGAGCCGGTGGCCGTTCGAGCACTTCGGCCCCCGCTTCACCGGCAAGGACGGCGCATCCGCCGCTTCCCCGGACGGTCAGGGTTCGCAGCAGACCACCCCGAACGTGGTGGACGGTCTCGGCCACCAGCCCCGCGAGATCGTCTGGCTCGACCTGACCCCGGAGGGTGGGCAGCTTCTCGGCCCCATCCCTGAGTCCGGGATCGACGCCCCGAACCGCACATCGGGCCGGGCGTCGCCGGTTCCGGCCCGGGAGCCGGCGCCGATCGCTCCCGCAGATACGGTCGACCCCGAGTCCTCGCGGGACGCCGAGGGGCGCCGCGCGGAGCCCTCCGACGCCCCCACCGGCCCGGCTGGATCTGCCGCTGGTGACCCGAGTGGGATGCCGGTAGGTGACGGATCTGTCGCTCCTGGCGATGTGCAGATCGATTCGGATGAGGCGGATGCTGGTACCGGCGGGCTCGACGGGACGGCGGAGGTGCCCGCCGAAGGGGTGGACACCGTCGAGGGCGGTCCGGACGCTCTGCGGGGACATTGTGCGGTGCTGCAATGGGAGCGGGTCAACAGGGGCCGGGTCGATGACAAGCTGGTCCCGGAGTTCGACGAGTCGGATGAGTTGCCGGGCCAGAGCGAGATTGCTGTGCAGCGGTCGTATCAGGCTGTACTGCGCGAGTACGGGACGGGCGAGAACACCGTGTCGGCCCTCGGAGAGATCCGGACGTTGCTGGGGGACGGACAGCATCGGGCGGAATCCGCTGTGGTGGTGGTACGACGCGAGACCGAAGACGCGGAGGGCTACGGCGGACACGTCTTCGGTCTGGTCCTCGACGAGTACGGTCGTGTGGTTGTCGATGATCCGGCCGACCCGGCAATTCACGGCCGCCGTGTCGACGAAATGCTCTCCGCGGGGCTGATCGCCGACCGATTCCCGGATGTGAACGGCGTTTTCGCGATTCTGCACGACCGCGTGGGCCAGGCGGTCGATCCGGCAGGTAACCCGGCGGAGTTGGCGGAGCCGGAGCTTTCCGAGCAGATCGCGCGGCTGGGCGCCCACGGTGCGGAAATTCGGCTCGGTGCGATGGAAATCCCGATCGGTAGTCGGGGGATGGTGCGGGACCGTGTGCAGCGTGATCGGACACCGCTGGGCGAGATCGCCGTGTGGGCGAGACAGCTGGGGATCGACCTGCCCGTGCCACAACATGATCCGGGCGCAGACGGTCTCGAGAATGCCGTCGCGGCCGCCTTCGGCGCCGAGTTCGTCCGATGCGGTGAGGCGAGAGGCGGATTCCGTGATGCGTACCGTCAGCTCGGTGAGAAGCTCCGGCACCACAATGCCGCGGCGGTGGTGTTCGACCGGTCGCGCACCAGCTCGGACGATCAGGGGAATCTCCGCATCCATCTGGTGCAGAACGTACGCGGCGTATTCCAGGTCGAGGAGATTACGGCGGGCCGGAACGGCTCGGGGATGCCGCTGCACGATGTCATCCCCGTCGACACCTGGAAGTACATCGATGTCCGCGCCTTGATCGTGCCGGAAGTGGCCGGTGGCACCGAAATGTTTACATCTCCGGTCGGTGCGGGAACGTCCGACGACCAAGAGCAGGCGGTGAACTTCTCAGAGGAGGACGCCTTCCTGGAAGCGTTGGATGTCGACGAATCCGGCCGGGATGTCCTCGAACTGCTCGGTCTCCTCGACATCACGATCGTGCACGATCTGCTGGATACGCCCGGCTATCGCGTCGAGGAGATCGACGATCCGCGGGAGCCGTCGGGTTATGGGCAGCAGAAGCAGATCGTGCTGGATGCCAGTCTGGAGCTGCCGGAGCAGATTTCCGCGCTGACCGGCTATTTGACAGATGCCCTCGCGGGTTCCGGCCTGGATGAACCCGCGGTCGAGGCCTGGACCATGCGGCTGACGGGCGGCCCGCTCCTGGACGCGTTGCGCCACGCCGAATACGGCCGGACGATGCTCGAGCTTCTCGACAGGTTCGATATCTCGATCGTGTACCGAGATGCGTTGTACACGGGAATCGACTTCGATTACATCCGGGATCCGGAGAGCCGAGCCCTCGGCCGGCGACGGTGGACGATCGCGCTGGACGCCGGCCAGGCGGTTCCGGATCAGATCGTCGAGCTCGCCGAGCGATTGGTCGAAGCTGTCGAAGGCTTCGATTTGGCCGCCGCGGAAGTGAATACGCTGACCGCCCCGCTACGAGACTTCCTCGAGACCGTCTCACAAGACGTGGTGTCCCGTCTCACTGCGCCGTTGCCGGCCGGGGTGGCGTCCTCCCTGGCCACAGTCGAGGCGGAGGCGGAGCGGGCGTATCAGGCGGCCGTCGACACGGGCGTCCCGGGGGAAGTAGATCTGGTCGAACCAAACATGTGGCGAGCGGATCTCGGTCCGCGCTACCACCTGTGGGTTTCCGGCACTCCGGCCCGGATCACTGCCCTGCGTGAGCAGCTGACCGGATTCGACAGAGGGAGAGGGGAATTCGACCAGCGCGAGACAGCTGCCGGTGTCGCGACATTGGCCATACCTTTCGAGAATCCGATGGCACTGGGGAGGACTCTGCGGGCGGTCACCGAGTTCCAGGCGGCCCAGCCGGATGGGTTCTCGCCTGAGGTTCCGGTTGGTGTTCAGCCGGTGCCGGGTTGCCCCGGGGTGGGGTTCTCGGCGATACCGGGGGTAGATATCAGGCGGCGGCTGCGGGAGCTCGAACTACTCCAATTACCCTACGGCGCAGAGGTGGTCGACCTCCTACGATCGCTGGCCGATATTCCGGGTGGTCCCGAGCGGGCGGCGGGCGAGCGCGATGTGGTCCTGCGGGCAAGGGATCTCGACCTGCCCGCGACGGGTGGACCGGAGGTCGTGCAGGCACTTCGGAATCTGCGCACAGTAGATGAGTACAACAAGGCCGAGGTCGACCTCGGCCTTGGAGAAGTGTATCGCTGGAGCCGTCCCAGACGGGTGAACGGACCGCAGTCGATCGCGGCGACAACAAGCTACACATTGCACCGATATCTGGCCGAAACAGATCCCGAAGACCGGAATTTCGGCGATTTCCTGGCCATGTTGCGAGATAGCCTGTGGTTCGCCGGTATCGACCCGGCGCGGCCTCATCTCGAACTGGGTGATGCGGCGTTCGGTGCCGCAGAGGGTGACGCGGTTCCGCCGCACCACCACACCAGTCTCTCGGTCGACGAACAGGCCGAGCAGGTAGTGGCACGAGTCCGGGAGCTCTACTCCGATATCGATATGGAACTTCCGGCCGGGGAATCCGGGCCGGAGCGCGTTGATCGTAGGCTGGCGCGGGCGTTCCGTGGTTCGCTGCACCGGTTCGGCACATCGGACCAGGGATATGGCGATGCCTACACCGAACTCGGCCGGGAACTGCTCGATCTAGGACCCGGCTCGACGGCCGTGGTGTCAGACCCCGCCGACCAGGTCTACGTAGTTCGAAATATTCACGGCCAGTTGTGGACCGAAGAGCCGGAAGGCAGAGTGCGGGGCACCGCGTACACCTTCGATGCGGCAGCTCGATCGGCGGGCGAGGTGCGGGCCATCCTGCTGGACGACGCAGGCTGCCCGGTGGATCCCGGCCGTGCCCGGCAGCTCGCCGAAGCACTCGCAAATCCGGCCGGGCACCGCGAGGCGATCGAGCGGGAAGCGAACCGGCTACGAGCCGAATTCCTCCGGCTGCAAGCACATTGGGCGCCTGGGATTTCGCGCAGTTTCACCCAGCACAGGTTCCGGGAGCTCCTCGACGGAGATCCACATGAACTCGTAGTCGCGCTCGAGCGGGTCATCCGTCGTGATCTCGGGTACCAGTTCGCAGGAGATCAGCGCCCGCTGCATCTGCTCCGGATTGCCCGGCGGCTCGAGACGGTGCGGCCGGCCTCGGACGAGCGGTCCGATGCTGAGGTGAGGCAGTCGGCGGCCCTCGAGATCCCGGAGATCGACTCATCGAGTATCGCTCGTTCCGCGGAATCCGTCGGAGCAAATCTGGGTACGACGGCTCAGGAGCTCGTGGCGGGCGGATTCGAGGCTGTCGAGGCACTCCTGCGGTCGAGGTGGCCGGGGCTGAGATTTACCACCGACCGGGGGCCCGCCTACTGGCATCGGCTGAGCAGACTCTTCAACGACGACGGCACCTCGGTCATCGTCCCGCTGGACCATCAGCTCACCGACGGCCCTGTCGTCTTGGACGCCGAGGAATTCGGTCCGCTCATCCGGGCTGTTTTCGACAACGGTGCCAATGCTGTGTTGCTGCACAGCGGTCACGCCGCACGGTTCGATCGGAGACCCTCGGACGGAGTGGGCCTGCATGTGACGGTTGGGCCTGTCGTCGGCGAGGATCCAGACGGCGACGGGCTGCCCCGCGCCGACCGGAACGAGAAGCTACAACCCGACGATATCGACAGCATCGTCCAGGAGGCGCGTCGGCTGCATGTGGATGCGGTGAGTGTCCATGTGAATGTCGGGTCACTCGGCAACGGGGAGCAGATCAAGGCAGTCGGGAGGCTCCGGAGGGCATTGCGCGAGGCCGATATTCCGCTGCTCATCATGAGTTACCCCCGCGGGCCGGGCATATCGCCGGACAACGTCGACGACGTCCACAAGGCGGTGCTTCAGGCTGTGAACCTGGGCGCGGATATCGTGAAAACGAGTATCCCGAAGTGGCCTGACGGCGCAGAAGACGGCGACGGAACGCCTATTGGCGGGACTCCGAATCTCGCCGCGATGGGGGAGATCGTCGCCGCTTCGTTTGTCCCGGTTGTGTTCGCGGGCGGACGGGACTGGCCTATATCGGTGGAGCAGTTGGTCAAGTCCGTCAAGGAATCCGGCGCTGCCGGGTTGGCGGTGGGCAGGATGGTATTCCACAATCCGGATGGCCACTCCCCGGACGTCGCGATGCAGCGCGTGGACGCCGCGCTACGCGGTGGTTCCGGTGCGCTACATGCCGATACGCTTCGGCGCCTGTTGAACAAGGGGCCGGATCCGTCGACCTGGGAATCCTGGGCGGAGACGTGCTACGACGCGACGCGCGCGGACGATACCGATGTGGCGCGGATCGCCGAATATCTCACCCGGATGGCGGCGGATCCCGCAGCGCTCGGACTCTCGCCCGACGATGTCGCTGAAATCCTGGAAGTGGCTGATGTAGACGTCCTGCGCAACGTCAAGAACCATATCTACTTCAACAAGCACAATTACTACGATGACAGCCTCGAACAGCGTGTCATCGCAAAGTTCCGGGCCAATCACCTGATGGCCGAGGCGTGGCGTGATGTCACCCACGGCTATCCGCTGCGTCGTGACACCTTGATGAGCCATGTGGGGTTGCTCAGGCACGAGGCGGCCGAACAGCGGTTCGAGGCACAGTGGGTCCTGGAACACGACGGTGAGCTGCCTCTGTTCGAGACCATGCATGAGAAGGGGGAGGAAGAACACTCCTGGCAAAGCCAATTGAAACATTTGCTTCCCATGGCGAACACCGACTCCAGATACCTGCCCACCGCCTCGGGCGGCCAGCTGATCGAGCCGGACGAGACGGACCGCGGTGGGGGCGCCGGACCGAGTCACATCACCCGCATCCGGGAGCTGGACGCGGAGATCCAGGAGCGCGAGGCCGAGATCCGGAGGCAGGGCGCCCTGTCGTCCGGGTCCGACCTGGCGAGCTGGGTCCTGCAGGTTCCCCGGTATCAGCTGCGCGAGCTCTGGCGCGAGCGTAATCAGATCACCGATGGCCTTATCGCCGAAGTGGCACTGATGGAGCGTGGTTCGGAGGAAATCGAACCCGTCCAGGGCGTGCTGGTGGCAACGCTCGACAAGACTCGGGAGCGGGCCGAGGCCGCATACGAGCGATTGCGGGCGATTGCGGGCGAGTACAACGTCGATCCGGGGATCACCGATGTGCAGGCTCTCCTCACCGAGATCGGTGACCGGATTGCGGCCGCTGATCGCAGCGATATCGACCACGGCGAGGATCGCAAGGCCAAGGGTGGCTTGACCGATGTCGAGTACCTGGTCGAACGCCGCGGCGCCCGCTTCCGCACCGCAGCGGATATGTACGAGGCCGCCCTCGAATACCACTCGAGCCAGGAGCGTTTGGTGCGCGCCGGAGTGCGGCCCACGGCCGTCGATGCGGCCGGAAGCGCGGAATTTCACAGCGATCGGATAGCTGACGTACGCCGGGCGGTCGAGGCTGTCGTGGCCGAGCGTCGGCAGCGGATCGTGGCCGATCTGCGGGGCCTGACGGTCTACGCCGGGCTTGACCTGGAGGGGGAAATCCGGGATCGGACCGAGGGGGATCCCGAGGCGATGCGCGTGGCCCTGGCCGCGCTCGACGATCCCCGCCACCTCGACGGCCGCCTCATCACATGGATAGCGACCGAACGCCGCGCTATCGCACTCGCCGGAAACGATGCCGCCGGAGCCGCCGGTGCCCCGCATCGACGCAGGATCGCTCATGCCGACCGTGTCGAACGTGGCCTGCTGCGGTTGCGGCGCGGTGATCTCACCGCCCAGATCAGCGCATTCGAGCTGTCCGATCAGGACCACGCCGCCCGCCTCCGCACCGCCGACTACAAAACGGAATGGTCGACGGCCTATCTGAACGCCCGCACGGCCCTGCACACCGCGAACGTCCGTATGCGCAAGATCGCCGGGCGAGACCCGCTCGGTGAATCGGATGGCCTGGCGGAGGAGTTCCGGCAGGAGCTGAAGCTCCGGGAGGCCGGCCTGCGAGCCGAGGTGGGGGCCGAACTGAGCGTAGGTCCCGATACCGCGGGCAGCGTGGGCAGCGAGAGCGCTCTGACCGGAACCCGCGCGACGCGCCGTTTGCTCTGGGCGCAACTCGACGAGCACGACCGGACCCGTAAAGACTTCGCCCAGGCGGAGTACGCAGTGCATTGCGCCGAGGTTGAGCTGGCTCTGCTGGAAGCAGAACTGCCGGGTTCGGTCAATATCGTCCGGGATCCGGGTTTCTGGCCGGAGCCCGGCGGAACACCGCTGGACAAGGCCGTGCGGGCGGCCTGGGATGCACGCTATCCCGTGCGGGCGAACGCCGAGCACCGGCAGCGGCAGACGGCGCGCCGGCGATTCGCGGATATCGCGGCCGCGATCGGATACCCCGATGAGCTGCCCGCAGATCTCACCGGCGCAGACCCGGTGTCGGTGATCGATGCTACCGAGGTACTCACCGAGTGGTTCCGGACGCATTACGAAAACCGCCGGGGTAGCCGTGAATTCCGTGATCTGGAGCCGGCGCGGTTCTGGGCGCTGCGGGCGGAGGCCTACCGGATCGAGCGGGCGATCCGGTGGACCGCCTACGACTATGTGCGGGGGCTGGCCGACCTCGACAGTCTCGAAAGTGTGACCATCACACCACGCGGCACAGCGGCCGAGGTCGCAGCCGATCGGCTGCGGGCCGAGCTCGAGCGGTTCATGGAATCACAGCCGGACCTCGGCGAACTCCATGTGCTGGCCATGATGAACGATATCTTCGAGTTCGGTGATCCGGTCGTCCTGGCCGATGACATCGGCAAAATGGCCGATTTGCGGGGCGCGAAACGCGAGCACCGTCAGGCCGATCAGCTCTTGGTCAACGCGCTGCTCGTGCAACTGGATCTGGCCCATCTCCACGGCGATATCGACAAGCTCGCCGAGCTCGAGGTCCTGGCCGGCAGCGCATTTGCGGCGGCCGAGCAAGAGGCCCGGCGGCGCCTGGATGCGGCCGGGTCCGCGGACGAACGGCAGGCCGCCGTCGACGATCTCCGGCGGGTCGGGGCCGGGGACCAGGTCGGTGCGACCCCATGGCTACTCGAGTACTTCGGCCCTCGCTTCACCCGGGAGGCCGGCGGGTCCGCGGCTGCCCCGGACGGCGCGCCCGCGCGGCAGCCGACCGCCCCGGACGCGCTGGATGGTCACGGCCGGGGCCGCGAAACCGTCTGGGCCACCCTCTCCCCGGACGGTGTGGCTCGTCTCGGGCCCAACCACGAGCCCCGAACCTACGCCTACGCCTGGTCCCCCACACCGGACCAGGAATCGCCGGGCTCGCCGCAGGAACCGGCGCCGATCGCTCCCGAAGATCCCGTCGCCGAATCCGGTGTCGCGGGCCGGCGTGCGGAGGCGTCCGACGATCGGATCAGGGGCGTGGCCGGGCTCGATGAATGCATCCGGTGGGGCCGGGAATGGTCGCGGGTATGGGAGGACCTGAAGGACGGGCGTAGTCATATCGAGCGGTATGCGCCGCGGTTCGGCTACGACGCGCAAGACCTGCTGTCTGCGGACACGTGGCGGAGGGTGATTCCGCCCTCCTCCGCGGATTCCTCCGATGACCCGGCTCTCGAGGAACTTCGCCGGGTCGCCCGGGGCTATCACCGCCAGGCGGAGGTTCTGCAGGCCCTGAACAACGACCTCCCCACTGCAAGCGCCCGCGCCGCGCGGCTATACGTGGAAAACCATTCCGAGGCGCTCGATACCGAGGGTGTGCAACACCTGGTCGCAAAGCTCACCCAGCTCCTATTTGCGACACTGACCTGGGATGTTGTGGGGCGTCGGCGGCCGGAAGCCGCGCAAACAGGGCAACCGGCCGAGACAGGATCGCAGGCGCCCGCGGCACGGTCCGCGGAACTGGCCGGCGAGTTGCGTCGCTTGAACGATCTGACCACGGCATCGGCCGGACGGGAATACCTGCGATCCCAAGGCGCGCGCGTGGTGTCACCACGCGCCGGCATCATCGAAGCCGAACGGCCGACTCTGATCATTCTGGTCGAACCGGCCATGGACGGCCGGATCGTCGATACAGAACTGGCGGCCCGCCCGGAGCTGTTGACGATATCGAAGCAGCCCGGTGTCGAGACAAGATTTGTCCTTCTGACGCTGGATCAGGAGGGGCGGGCGCAGGCCACGCTGGTTCCCGCCGGCTTGCTCGACAGCGAACTACCCATGGACCGGCGGATTTCCGGCGCGAAAAACCTGCGATCCCGGATCGTGCGTTCCGGCCCCGATGAGGCACTGAACGGAGCCATCGAGCGATTCATTGCCGGCTCGTCCGATTGGAACGGTGCCGACAGCTGCTATATCCGCGAAGTCCGTAACGGCGAAGGACAGCTGACCGGCCATGTGATGATGGGCTCGGACACCTTCCTCGGGCCGATCGCGCCGGACGGATCTCGCGGGAACGAGATCGTGAACAACAGTTTCCTGTTCATGGGTATCGATGGAAATTTCCAGATGATATCCCCGGAGGGAACCGATGGCCGTCCGGCTCCTCTGGTGGCCGGAGAGAATTACATCTACTACTGGATGGGTGGTTCGCATATCACCCACCGGAACACACTCGACATCATATTCCTCGGGATGCACGCCGCGTGGAGCGATGGCCGAGAGGGTGAGGTCGCGTTCGGTGACGCGATAGATTTCGGCAAATTGCGTGTCGACAATGTGGATCGACTGCTCGTCCGCTTCGATCCCGGCACATTGGAGAAGCTGGACACGACTCCGCTGCCGTGCGCGACGGATGTGCATTGGGGATCCTGGGTGGAACCCGATGTCGACGGATACACCTACGTATACGGCGCCAGAGAAGACGGTATGCGGAAAACGATGCATATCGCTCGTGTCGAGGGCGATGACCTGCGGCGAAACTGGGAATTCTACGATGGCCAGGGCTGGTCGGCCGATGAAGCGAATGCCGTGGCGGTCATGGAAGGCGTGGCCAACGAGTACAGCGTTACGCGCTTGGATGATGAGAACTATCTGCTTGTCACGTTCGATACCAGAACTGTCTTCAGCCCTGACATCGTGGGTTATCTGAGCAAGTCTCCGACCGGACCGTTCATTGAACCGACGTTACTGTATCGAACCACGGAGGGCGGTGCGGTCGGCAAATTCAAATCCGCACAGGTCAGCACCTACAATGCTCATCTGATTCCGGATCTCAGCTCCGACGGAGTACTTCGAGTCGTTTACAGTACGAACAGCTCGATGCTCGATGAAACCCTCCGCGTTTCCGGCATCTATCGGCCGCGATCGGTCGAGATCGAACTGCCGTGGCCGGGGCTGAATATGCCCGGCAGAGAACCGCCCGGATGGGTCCGCGGTGATGGTTCCGCTCATCGAGAATGGGCCCCGGCTCTCGAACCCGCCGATGCCCGCACCGGCCCGGCCGGATTTGCTGCCGGATCTCGATCGGCTGCCGTGCCGAACCGGGAGCCGGTAGGTGACGGATCCGTCGCTCCGCGCGAGGGGAGAGCGGGACTCCCCGAGGATCCGAAAACCCTGGCGCGAGGTACCGGGCTGCTCTATACAGACGGCCGGCTCTATACAGACGGCCGGCCCGGGGGGGTCGCCACGCAGTACGCGGAGGCGGATGGTTCGGCGCGCCGGACGGTCGTGGTCCGGAATGCCGATGTGGGCGATGCCCCCGACGGCAGCGCGCCGGTGCGGGCCGGCGGGGTGGATGGCAGCGGGCCGGATCTGGAGGTGGAGCCGGGGGGCTGTGCCGAGTGGGTCGCGGAGGAGGTCGACAAGGTCCGGCCCGAGGGGGACAAGCTTCCGGATTGGGCCGACGAGCGGGACGAGCAGGGGCGGAAGTTATACGGGCACAGTGACCTCGGTGTGCAGCGGAAGTTCGAGGCCGAGTTCCGGCTGTACGGCCGGAGGCTGGAGGATCTCGGGCCCAGGGAAGCGTTCGGGCCGGAGAAAGAAGGGGCGGGCGAGCACGGCCGGCTGCGGGCTTATCAGGAGGCGGGTGAGTACCGGAACAGCCTGTCGGCGATTCATGACGCGGTGGAGTCGCTGGGCGACGGCTGTTCGGCGGTGGTGGTCGAACGGTACGCGCAGGAGGACGAGCTCGGTCTCGGCGCGCATGCCTACCGATTCCGCAACGACAACGGCACGGTGCTGGTCGATGACCCGGCCGGAGATTTCCACGGTGTGCCGTTTGCGATAGACGGTGAACTGAATCCGTTGATCGCGGCGGAGCTGATCGGATATCGGAGTGGGGAGGTCACCGGCGTCTGGGCGATCCTGACCGATGCCCAGGGGCTGCCGGTGGATGCCGAGGGGAACCCGGCCCGCTTGACATCCGGCGAACTCGAGGCCCTCGAACCGATCAGTGAGCACGGGGAGAGCATCCATATCGGTACCACTCCGGCCGAGGGCTCCGGCTTCTCCGGCGGCGAGGTCGGGCCGGCTGCCACCGCGCACGAAACGGAAGCCGCCGAGAGCGGCTACGAATGGCTTCGGCGGAACTTCGCCGAGGTTTGCACGGGCATCTTCGAGAACAACCGGGAATTCTTCTACGACAACTACTACTCCGAGGAGGGGCCCGCGGAGGGCTTCGCGCCGAAACCCTTCCGGCGCGGCCAGATCCACGAAATTCTCGACTACCTCATCACAGACGAACATTGGCTGCTCGACGACACGTCGACCGAACCGGTCCGGCGCCGGTTCACCCCCAGTCTGGCCGTGTACGAGGCCATCCGCCGCCTGATGGAAGGCGACTACGACGGTCCCCACGGGACGACACAGCATGCCCTGGACCTGATGCTGTTCGCTCGTGAGGTGGTCGAAGAATCCCTCATGGACGACGACCTTTTCGCACGGGAGATCGCCCTGCGCTGGGAGAACGGCGACCTTCCGTACCTCGGTGCGCACGCCGCGGCGGACAAGGTCGCCGGCTGGCAGGCGGCCCGGGACGCATTCGAGAACGACCCGGAGTCCTGGGAGCCGTTCGAGAACGACCGGGATTCCTCATGGCCGGAGCGGCTGCTGCCGAACCTCACGAATGCGGCGATCGAAGCCACGCGGAATCGGCAGCGGCGCAGCCTGGACATCATGCGCGAGATCGCCGACGCTCTCGCAATCCCCGCCGACATCACAGATATCGTCCGGCTCGACGAACTTGTCCGGCAACGGATAGAGGCCGCGCTGGCCGGCGAGGAGGATCCGTACGAGCGACCGCCTGTCGACCCTGAGGAGTCCCGGATCCGGGTGGGGCAGCAACGCATTCATGACGGACTCATCGCATCAGCGCACCGGTCCGTGGAGGCTTCCTTTGCCTACTCCATCGCCCACATCGAAGAAATGCGCCTGCGCGGTCGCGCTCCCGATCCTGAGGTGGCGCAGCTCGACGAGATGTCCCCCGGCACGCCCGAGCTCGAGAAGCGCCTCGAGGACATCGGGGGAAGGTTTCTGCTCCGCGGCAGGCTGATACCGGATGATGTCAAGGCCGCCATCGACGAGAGCTTCGAGAGAATGGAGCGATGGCCGGAAAGCGAGGTGCGCGAGCCCTATAGGATCGATAGCGACTGGTTCAACCGCTTCCTCGACGATCTGGTTTTCGCGCGAAAGAATTTCAGGGTCGCCACGACCAACGCACTCCACTGGGCGCCGCACGATCAGTGGGAGGAGCGAGACCGGTACCGGCATGGGATTTGGCGCGCCACCTATGAGCTGTGGAGTGCCTACGAGGGCACGGATCTCTCCCGCGAACTCGACGCCCGGGAGACCGAGCGCGCCGACTCGGGGCTGGCAAAGCTGCGACGAACGGCTTCCGGCCTGGGGCTTATCCCGCACGAGATCGTTGCGCCGGGCACCGACCTCCGCGAGATCAGCCGCCAGGTGCCGGATCTGGTGAATCTCATCGACACATGGCAAGCCGGCGAGGCGAAGGCCATTGTCGAGGACGCGAGTAGCGACTCCGAATCGCGGCGACGGCTGGCCCGGCTGCGGGCCTACCGGCGTTACCGGGTGCGCCGGGACGGTCTGTGGGGGCAACTCCGAATCCATTCCGCCCGTGCGGAATCGGCCCGGATGCGCGGCGACTATGAGGGATTCGACCAGGCCATGGACGACGTCGCCCCGGTGTGGTCGCAGGCTGTCGAACTGATCGACGAATACTGCGAATCACTCGATCCGCGACCAACCCCGGGTCTCTATGACACCGAACCCGCCACCGGCCCGTCCTCCTACTATGACCACGCCCGTTTCAACACCGAATACGCGAGCTTCCGGGCCGCGGGCGCCCGCATCGACCTCGGCCAGATGCGGTTGGAATTGCCCGCCGCCGGATTCGACGGTCAACCGGTGGGCGACGGTGTCCGTCTGTATGCCGCCGTGAAAGATGCCGAGCCGCAGTGCCAGGACGCGTTGACGACGATACGGTCGCGTGGCAGGAAGGCCAAGGCGGCCGTGGACGCGATCGCGGTGACACTCGGGCTGCGTCGACCCGGAACGATACTGCCCGAATTGGGGGCACCCGACCAACAGGCTCGCACCGAACTGCGAAACAGCCAGTTGGCGGAGTCGATGCTACCGCCGCCGGAGCGTGTGCTCTTCGAAGAAACTCTCGCCGAAGTGCGGAGCAGGCTCGAGGAACAGAACGATCCCGATATCGGTCCCGCGCGCCGGGCGCTGCTCCGCGAGATCGCCCGCTCCCTCGAGCGGGCGGTTCACGACATATATGTCGTGATGGCCGACACCGCGGCCATCACAGACTATCCCGGCCTCGGCATGGATCTCACCCGTCCCGGCGATATCCACGACCACCGCCTCGGCGAGCACACCGGCTCAGTCGAGTCGGCGCTGATGTTCGAGGCGGAAAAGGTGGCACGACGCGCGGAATCGACCGCCCTCGAGCACGCGACACCCCATGCCGCCGATCTGGCGCGAATCACGCAGCGCCTCGCGGATCTCGAGGCCGGACCGGAGCTCCGAACCTCCGATGAGGAGGTAACAGGCTCGTGGCATATCGATACCTGGGAATCCGATGTCATGCGACGGCTGGACGCGGCAGCCGAGCGTCCGGGCACCCCGGCCGGGGTTATTGCTGATATCCGCCGTGACACGTACTACATACTCCTGGGCTGCTACCAGGCCCGGCGCGAGATGGCGACTTCCGCCGGTATCGAGTCCGACCTGGAAATGGCTACCGCACAGGTGAATCAGGTGCTGTCGGTTCTGTACGGATCCGCGGTGGAGCGGCGTGGTGCCGCGTTGGAGGAAATGCGGTCGGCGAAGGTCGCCGAGTCGGTGACACCTGCGCTCACCGCCGCCGAGAACGAACTGTCGCTGCTGTCTGTGCTGGCGGATCCCCGGCAGAGGGACGGTCATTTCCTCGGGACCGCCGATACCGGGTGGGTCCCGAAAGGCCCTGTGTATGAGCAGGATATCGCCGCGGCGGTAGGCGAGGTGATCGGACAGTTCACAGGCGATGTCGAGGACGTCGCGGAGACGATCGCCGGTTTCGCGGCCGCCGAGCTCCGGCGCGCGGACGGGAGCGCGATCGGATTCGTCCTGGACGATATTCGCGAGATCAAGAGATACCTGTTCGTCTCCGCCACCGGCCTGGGAACAGTGACCACCTGGCTGCGACTGGCGGCCGATGATTACCCGGATGACCGGCAGCGGCTGTCCGATATCGAGTTCCTCGACCGGGTGCTGGCCGAAATCCGTTCCATGGCCGTCTACACCGAGAACGGCGGTACCTACACGCCGGTACACACGGCCATGGATTGGCGGCCCGGGCATTATCCGGCCGCCGGCCATTCAGCGGTGGGGGATGGCTTCTGGAATGCGGAATCAGCGGTGGCGCAGTACCTCGACCTCGCTGATGAGCTGAGCTCATCAGCTGTGGCGCAGGCATTCCGGAGATGGGCGCTGGCGAGCCGAGAGCTGGACGAACCCGTCACCACTGTTGAGACGGACTTCGCGAACCGTGATTTCGGCGACCCCGACGAGCGCGACAAGTTCGTCACAGTGGTGCGAGAGCGTTCTGAGAAAGTTGCCGGGGGCCGGGCGCCGGTCGTTCGCGCGACGCGGGACTACTATCGCGCGCTCGCCCGGGACACGCGCCGCGCCGGTGACGACCGAGCCTCCGAGGGCGCGGTGGAAGAAGCCTTCCGGCTGTTCGGGCACGCGCTGCAGAGCGACCGTGCGCACACAGCACAGCGCCGGGCGTGGGGGCTGGTGGCGAAAATCTCCGGCAGGTTCCTCGACACGCGCACGGGCGACAGCGGCTTGCGAGAGGACCCCGCCTCTCTACTCGCCCATATTCGCGCCTGGTCCGGAGAACTCGAAAGCCACGTGCTTATGGATGCGAGCCGCTGGAAGACAAGCGAATTCCCCACGATCGTAATGATGTATTCGGATCTCTCCGAAGTGGAGCGGGCATCGGCGCGACGCGAGCTGCGGCACCGTGCAATGCGCGTCACGTTGTGGTTGCTACGCGAGCATTATCGGGCGTTGTCCGAGATCTACGATCACTGGCGCGTATGGGCGCCGACGATCGTGGGGCCACACCCACTCGCGCGTGCGGTCGACGGGAAAGCCGCTCGCGAAATGGTGGGTCGACTGTCCGGCGAATTGGCGGAACTGACCGATACTCGCCGGGCAGGTACCGTCGGCGATATGAGGGCGCTGATGCGCCGCATCGACAAAGCAGTTCGCAGCGAGAAAGCCGGTCACACCGCGGGAACCCGGGGGCGCGGAGTGGCCGCCAAAGCCGCCGCGTATCGAAGGCTGCTGGACGCGCAGACCGAAAAGATCGAGTTGGCGGCTTTGAACGCGCAGCGTGTCGGCCCGCTGCCCTGGGACGAACTCATGTCTTGGCGGAGTGCGTCCGAGGTGTACTGGCATCGTCGTGAGCTCGATCAGCTGACGTTCCGGGCCTATTGCGCAAGAGCCGAATCGGAGCTGCTCGCAGGAAAACCGGAACGCGCTGCTGAATTCCTGGACGAGGCTCAGGCCGCTTGGAAGGATTTCGAGACAGCGGTAGGCATCCGACGAGCCAAGCTACAGAAAGACCTGCTCGCTGTCGCGACCGAAGTATTCGGGAAAGACGTCGTGCGTGAGCGCAGATTGGCAGACTTGAAGATTCATGTCCTGTTCCGGCGGATCTCCGAAAAGGTCAGCAACCAGATCTACGCCACCATGGCGAAATTGAAGGCAGAGGGCGATGTCGAGAACAGTCGGGGAACGGAACGGTTCGGTGTCCTGCAGCAGGATATCAACCGCCTGGGGGGTGGACGTTTCGCCCGGCGCACGCTGACCCGGAGAGTTACCCGGCTGGCCGAGCTCGGTTTCGAGGCGGCTGTAGCACACAATGAGAACTGCCGTATCGAGGTCGATCTCGACCGGCTCCGGGGAGATCTGCCCTACGCCGGGCGTACGGAAGACCTATGGGATCCGATCGCCGCCCTTGTAGCTTCCTTGGGATCGGTCGACTCCTGGTCCTACATTCGGCTGAACGCCGCGGTGCGCAGCCGGGCTTGGTTGCAAGCTTATGACATCGATTTTCACCAAGCCGGGTCCAGACCGAGTTATGACTTGATCATTGCCGGGAGGTCGTCATTTCTCTACCAGGTCCGGGATACTGTCAAGGAGCTCACGAGCCTGGCGGACCGAGGGCGCCGAAACTTGGAGGAAGCGATACAGGCCGGTGTCTCGCCTGTTCGCCGGCACCTTCTGCATGAGCTGTCGCATCGGGCCGAACAGGCGGCAGGGCGGGCGAAATTCGCCTTCGAATGGTCGGAAGTGGATCGGTTCGTGCGCCAACCTGATCCGAATGTCGAATACGCGACCGTGTCGGTGAAATCCCTCGAAGAGCTCGGAAATGGCCGGGCCTCGCCCTTCTCCGAGCTACGGCCGAGCCTGGTGATGGCTGGTGCCGTCGATACCTGGCATCACATCCAAGGGATCACCGCGGCGAACCTGACCTATATCGACGAGGAATTGGAGCGCATCGAGGAAGAACTCGGGCTCGCCGGGGCCGGCGATATTGTCGAGCGGTCACAGGCGTGCGTGGACCGGCTCGACGCCGAGCTCGCGAAACTCGACGCCGAGCTGGAGAGATCCGCGAGCAACCGCGCAAACGCGATCGGGCGGATCGCGTACCGCCAGACGTACTCGGATCGGCACCAACTACTGCGTGAAGCGAAATACATATTGCGCCACGCGAATTTGGCATTGGCGGACAAGCATGCAGATATCGCCGGCGCGAGTCTCCATGAGAGCCCGTCGGATTCCTATGAGAGGGCGGCGAGTGAACTCTGGGACGTGCTGTCCGCGGACACGGATGGCCGGCGCGCAGGTGCACTGAGAGATATTCGCGCCGTGCAGCGGGAATTGGGGTTGCCGGAGAGCGGTGCGACGGTGCGAGCCGCCGCGGCCACCGTGTCGAAGTGGATTCGCGAGAAGAAAGCTCGAGGGGCATCGGATAGTGCGGACGGGCCGGATCCGGATTTCGTGCGCGGTGTGGTCGTCGGCATACTGAACGAACACTCCGACGCGACTTGGGAACTGGGCATCCTGCACGCCGACGACCCCGAGCAACCGGATTCCACGGAGCTGCGGCTGCCCATTTTCGGCGCGCTCCGCGACTTCCCGATGGATGCCGAGGTACAAGCGGTAGCCGATGCCGAATTCGAACGCATCAGGAACGATCCCCACGATATCGCCGCCATCGCCCGCACTATCCGCGAGGCGCGTGATGAGCGAGGCAAGCGGATCTTCCCGGAAACGGATACCGCCGAGATCCTCGACAACCTCGGAGACATCAAGAACCACATCTTTGTGAACGAGTATCGGCGGCTCGATCCCGATACCGGGCGCCCGGAACACGTGCCCCGCGTGGCACAGGGCCATCCGGAAATGGTCACCGTCTGGGACCGGCTCGTCCGGAATACCTATGAGACGGACGAATGGGGTGTCGACCTGACCCCCGCCGAGCAGATCGCGCAGCGACGGTCCGATGTCGGATTCCTCCGTCACGAATTCTATGAATGGCTGGGCCTCTTCGCGGGATGGGACCTGGAGCGCGCCCACGACGAGGCCGACCGGCTGGCACCCTGGCAGGAAACCCGCTTCGACGCCGAACGCGCCCGAGCGCGAACCGTGCTCGCCGAGCGTGGCCTACCGCCTGCCGAAGGGCTGCCGGGGGCGGTCGACCGCACCCTGGAGCTGCTGCGGCAACTGCCCGCGGGCCAGGATCTGTACCGCAGGATTCGCAGGGGCGAACACGGATACTCCGACGATATTGTCGAGCGGGCTGTCGACGGCAATGAGGCGGTCGGTGGCTACCCCGGCCCGATCACATCCCTGGCCGTCGACGGCAATGTATCGGCGGATGCGGAGGCTGTCGAGCGGCTGGCCGAATTGGCAGCCGCGGAGGATGTGGCGGCCTCGGGACAGGCGGCGGCTTCCCGGGTGCACGAGATGCCGCCGTTGGCGAATCTGCGGGCGCGAGCGGGGGATCAGGCTCGTATCTGGGGTGCCCGGTTCCGGATCGCGGCTGAGGCCCGCGAGTTCGGAGTGCCCGACGCGCGCCCGGCCGAAGATTCCGGTCCGGATATCGACGCACTCCGCGAGAGTGGGAACACCGGTCCCGAGGCGCGTATGCGCGCGGCCGAGCGCAAGTACCACGAGCTCTTCGATCGTGCTCTGGCCGAACCGGAAAGCGACTCGATCACGCAGCTCGGCACCGAGCCGCGCGCTCGCGCACACGACACAGCCGTAGCGGAACTGGGCGAGTACCTGTACCCGATGGCCCTCGACGAGCTGTGCGACCCGCTGCGCGATCACGCGACCTTCGCCGACTGCGTGCGCGCGCACCTGGTTCCATACGAGCTCGGCGACGAGGGGATCGGAGCCCTGGTCGGTGAGCTCGTGCGGACCCTCCAGAACCCGGTGCCCGATCACCTGGGCTATCCGGCGCGATCCGCGACGGAACTGCGGCAGTGGCTGGAACAGGGGTTGCGCGACGGCCACGCCGCCGACGCGGCCGCCTTCGGCCGGCATCGCTACGTTCCGGAAGATCCTTCCTCCCGCGAGACCATCCGATCGAGCGCGTGGCAACGAGCGGTGATCCGTCGAAACTCCGAGACCTGCGCGAAAGCCTTCGCCGAGGTCGTCGCGGACCTGTCCGGAATCGACTTCGACCCGACGTTGCCGGTGAGCGCCGACCAACGGAACGCACTCCGCGCGCAGCTGACGGCGGCACAGCAGCGGGTGATGGCCGACATCGCCGGGTACGACAGGGACACCGGACAGCCGGAACTGGCACGCTTGCGACGCGAGGAACTGGATCTGCGTCGCGCCCGCGATCTGCTCGCCGACTATGAGGCTGCCGCGGCCGCCGCGGACAGCCGGTACGACGATGAAGTCCGGAGCGTGGCGAGAAGGCTACTCACCGAATGGACCGGCGATATCGAAGGCGCCGCCGTGCCCCGGGATCAGGTGGTGGTGGTACCCGGTGAACCAGGAGAAGTGTGGATTGTCGCGAAGCCCGGTGATCACGAATGGCTCCGGGGGACGGTGGATGATCCACCGGCGGGAGCTCGAACCCGGTACTGGCAATTGGATATCAATGGTGGCGGAGAGGTCTTCTACCGGGAGATCGACGATCCCGGACCCAGCGATGACTGGCCGTCCCTGTCCGGCTGGCATCCGCAAGCAGTCGACGAATACACCGCAGCCCGGGTGGCCGGACTGCGGAGCCAGCTGCCGCCCGATGATCCGCGCGAGGAGATCCTCACGCACCGGAAGATCCGCTTCGGATCCCGGCCGAGCCATTACGAACCATTCCGTGACCTGATCGTTCTCGACGCCGGGCGGACCGATCCCCAGCTGGTGGGGGATCTGACCGCGGCGGGTGTCGCGGCCGCCCGTGCCCAGCAACTGGCGAGTCTGGGCATTCTGCGACGCATCTGTAACGAACTCGGGATCAAGCCTGAGACAAATGATGTAGCCGAACTCGAAAGTGCGGTCCAGCAACAGATCACGGACGTTCTCGAGACGCTCGAGGCCGGTGAACGTCCTGTCATAGATCCCGAACAATCCCTGGTTCGGTCCCGGCAACAGCGGATCAGGGATCGTGCCGAGGCCCTCGTCCGAGAGGCCGAGCAGGCTGTCGGCGAGCACCATTCGGCTCGTGGTTTCGAAGCGCAACTCCGCGGTGAGGTCGCGGGTTCCGACGCGGTGACGGGACTCGAGGATGCGCCCGAGAAGCATACGGAGGACCGGCCTGACCTCATCGAGCAACGGATGCGGGCTATCGCCATACAAAATGGCGTCACCACGACGCAACCGTCCAAAATCGCGGCGGCAATCCGGGAAAGCCTGGAAAGTGCGCGTCGACTCGGATCACAGCGATCGAATCGCCGTGATTGGGTACGCCCGCTGCTGTTGAGGGGTTACCTGAGCGACTCCGTATCCATCGGCGACAACTATCGCCGCTTCGACACCGACGATAGGGCAGGCGACCAGGCCGAGTTCTGGCACACGGTATACAGGGAAATCCTGTATCTGTGGCGCGCCCACCCAACCGGCCGAGGCCGCGAAGAAGAATCGGACGAGGCCCGCGAAGAAGAACCGACCGAGGGGAGCGCCAGGCCCTCGGCGCGGCTCAAAGCGCTGGACCGCCGACGGCGGGATGCTGCGGTGCAGACAGTGCAGCGGATCGCCCGCGAGTTGTCGCTGTCTCCCGGCACACCGGGCGTCGAAGGCCAGGCACTGTCGCATCCGGTGAACCGGATCGAGGAGTGGTCCCTCGCGGAGGCCGAGGAGATCGCGCATGACACGGCGAGCGAATCCGGATGGACGCGCCGTCGTGCCCGGGTGCGCGACGAACGCCGCTACCTCGTACAGCGCGATGTATTGTGGGCGCGTCTTCGAACCCATTGCGCCGAAGCCGAATTGGTGCGGGCCGATGGCGACTATCCGGCCTTCGAGCGCGCCGTCCAGGATATCGGGACGATATGGACCGCTGTCGAGGAATTCATAGCCCATCGCTCCGTCTTCCTGGCAGGACAGCGGCACCCCGGGCTGGACGAATTCATGATTCGCTTTCTGGACTTCAGGATCGACCGGGTCGGGGTCGATCTGGAGCGTATGCGAGCGGAACTACCGTACGCGGGCCACACCGGAACGTTCTCCCAGGACGACAGCCTGCTGGAACAGGCGCTGGAGGAATCCGAGAAATCGGGAACCGCCGCACTCGCCGTCGCCATCGGCCGCGGGCGGGTGGCGTATACCGCGCTGGAAGACATGGCCATCAGAAGCGGTCTGCGCGAACAGAAGACCCCGCCGGGTCCCAAGACGCTGGAGAACTTCCTCGATATGGAGCGGGAGTTGCGGCGCCGGTCGGCCGATCGGCCGGCTTCCGGGAGTACCGCGGAACTGGACGAGATCAACCGTCTCGCCCACGAGTTCTTCAGTGCAGCAGCGGACTTCGCGGCCATCCGCGAACTTCCTTATCTGGCTATGAACATGGACGACCCCGCCGAACTGGACGACTACACCCCGGAGGGCTATCCGGGTCCGCTCGAACTGTCCATGGCATTCGAGGCCGAGCGAGTGGGCTCGGGCCACAGCCCGGAAAGAGGCCTGGGAAAGGGTGATTCCGGTGCCACCGCTGCCGTTCTTCCGCAGGACTCAGGCATAGCCGAGGTCGATGGTCCGGATGGCCGAGGGCAACCGCGAACCGTGGCCGGTGGATGTGTGCGGCAGTCCGGCGGAGCGATCAACACCTGGTACGCCCCCCACCGCGAGGGCCGGCCGCCGGTCGTTCACAGCCACCCCGAAGACCCGGCCGCCGCCCCGCTGCTGCCCGGGCACGATATCGACGACGTGGTCCCGGTACAGGTGATGTCCCAGATGGCCGGGGGACACAATGTTTTCCGTGGCCGACTCCGCTCGGGACTACAGGCCGTCGCCGACATGCTGAACCGCCCGATCGAGGGAGACGCTTCCGCCGCGGGCCGCGCCGGTCACGGCCGCGGCATGTGGGTCACCACAACACCCCACAACAGCGCCACCGCCCACGCGTTCTTCGTCGTCAACGAACACGGCACCCTCCGCCTCATCGACCCGGCCTCCGACACCGATACCGAATTCGATCCCACCACGTACGAACCCGCCCCCTGGCTTGTCCACGGCATAGAATTCGGCGCCCAGGGCGACCCGGTCGCCCCCGTGGTCTACGACTACGACACTCCCCTCGAATCCCCACCGCAAACCCGCGCCCCCCGCCCGGGCCCGGATGTCAGCGGTAGTGTTTCCGATTCGGCAATGAGCCCGGAGAATCCCCGTGAAGTGGACGATCACCCGCCGGAGGATCATTCGGGGCCGACCGAGCCGTCCGTGGCATTCGAAGCCGAGGCAGTGGCCTTGGGCGACAGTCCGGAAAATGTTCTGGGAAAGAGTGATTCCGCCCTGGCGGGAGAACGGGGTAATTCAGGCGTAGCGCCCACACGGGACGCTGCTGAGGACGAAGGAGAGACTGATGGCACTGCTGGTGTATTACGGCCTGGTTCAGGATGGTCCGGAGGAGATCGAGTATCGGTTCGGGGGGACCGAGGCGATGGACCAGCGCCTGACCATCGACAAGGGGACAAAGCACTTCGAGGACCAGAACGGGGCCTCACACGGGATGGTGGCCTCGACAGCGGCCCGGATCATGGGCCGGCATCGGACCGACGGGGAGTGGCCGGCGAAGGGGATGATCCAGGCCTAGCCGAGGTCGCTTCGGGGGTGCCCGAGCCGGCCCTTGCCCCCGATCTCCTACGCCGCGCCCGAGGTGGCGGCAGCGAGTTCGCGATTGCCGCGGGCGAACTGCGTCGCATACTCGGTCCCGGCATCCACGACAGGGTGCTGGCCGAACTGGGTCGGCTGCGCGCGACGCGCCCGTGGTTCGGGCCGGTGGAGAGCGATTCCTGGGTTGCGCACACAATTACCGCGGAGGCCCTGGCTCATGCCCAGCAAACCTGGCGCAATACCCCTGAGGGGCCTGAGGATGATGGACAGCAGGTCGGCCGCTTTCGCAAAATCCTGGACAGGGCCACGACGGATGCCTTCACCGGTCACGTCATCATCAGGCCGCAGCTGCTGGCTCATGCCGAGTCGCTACCTCATCTGCACGGGCTGGTCGATCGTACGCGGGCGCCGTCTCTGGCCGGGGTCGTCGAGGAACTCGCGCGCAGCGGGCCTGAAGACCGGCGCGCGTATTTCCGCGCGCTCACCACACCGTCGAACGCGGCTACCCTCGAGAAGCTTCGTCTAGGCGAGGGGCAGTCGGGATTTTTCGACGTGTCGACCTCCAGTACCCTACTGAGGGCGCTGTCGGTCCCGACAATTCTGCGCAACCCGGTCCGCCGCCTCGACGACTACCACGACATAGCGGGCCTGCTCCTCGACCTTCGATTGGTCGCCGGGTTCACCAGTGCTCATCAACTAGATATAGCCGCGGGCCTCACCAAAGAAACAATCCGGAGGGTCGAGAAACACGGCAGTAAGGCTACTCCGGAGAATTGGAAAAAGATCTTCGAGGTGCTCCACCTTCCGCCGGAGTTGGCCGACGAGATAGTTCGTCGATTTCTTCCCGAACAGCTGAGTGTTTTCCGGTTGCATATTTCCGGTGCTTTTAACAGTATACGCGGACGGATTCTCGATTGCCTCACACAAGGAACGTTCACCGCGCGGCAGTTGGAGGAGTTGCTCGGACTATCCAGCGCAACGGTGGATCGAACACTTACGGAATTGCGAGACAGCGGTGCCGTACAGGTGAACAACGATACCGTTCGGCCTCACGTCTATAGCTTGGCTCAGGATCGGCTCGGGAACGTGGCCGACGCACTTCTGACCGATCAATGGGACAACGTATCCGGTACAGCGGACAAGGCAATGGCCGAGCCCGACCACGAGGTAGGGCAGGGTGCCGAGCCGCGGATTGCTTCCCTGAAAGCGGCTGCGCGAGGGGATAATATCCATCTTACGAACAATTTCGACCATCAGTTGCGACAGTTCGACGAGGCCGTCCGTGAGCGCGTTCACTTGCATGTGAAATCGCATGACGAGAGCGTCATCGAAAACCTGCGATCGGAGATTCGCGCTCGGGTCCTGGATGCCTCGGACGATGTTCCGGTACAAGAGTGGCTATTTGCCGTCATCGATCTGCGATTCACGGGGCATCCCGGCCGATGGCTGAAATTCTACCGCGAGACCACTGGGATGAATGTGCCGCAACTCGCCGCAGACGCCCAGGTCGGTCACAACTCGATTCGCCGGGCAGAGCACGGTGGGCGTGGAACCTCGCCGGAGATATGGTGGAAATTGTTCGGGGGACTCGGTGTTCCGGGTTGGTATCGGGATCTCTTTGCGCAAGAGTTCCTCGAGGAGTTGGATTCGTTCAGCACACAACCGAAGAAGCATCGCGCTCTGAGCAGCTACCTTGTCGCCCGCCGTATCATCAAGGGACTGTCACAGATTGAGCTCGCGAGTATCGCCGAAGTTTCTGATGGGACCCTGTCGAGAGCGGAGACCAGTTCTTCCCGGCGAGAACGTCTCGGTGACAGTCTGTTCAGACTGGTGGCCGGCCTCGACATTTACGGCGAGGATTCGGATCATGCTGCTCTGATATTTTTGGCGGGACGGCTCGATTCGTTCGATATCGATCCTGCGAAGCATTCCAGAATCTTCAGTGTCCTCACTGCCGGTTGTCATCGTATGGGGCTGACATGGCGAGGTTTTGCCGAGCGTTTCGGCATTTCCCGTCGCGCACTCGTGGGGATCGCGGCCGATGTGGGGGTGCCGACTGCCGCATTCCTGCAGAAATTTTACGCCCATCCCGATCTCGGTTTCACCGAAGCTCAGGTTGTAGCGGCGGATGCGTTGCTCAGGGATGGATCGGCCGTGGAGCTTGTTGAAACGGCTGCGCACTTGGGTAATACAGTCATTCTGAACCAGCAATTGCGACGCTTCGAAGGTGATATTCGCTATCGTCTCACGGGTTCTCTAACAGACGTCGAGCAAGCGTGGGCAGCGATACAATTCACCGCTTCCACCCGCATCCACGAGGCCCCGGACGGTATTCGGATGCGGCAGTGGCTCGAAGGCATTGCCGATTCGGTGCTGTCCGGTGAGATCGAAACCGGCTACGAGCTGAGGGCACCGGCGGAAATAGACCGGCGCGATGAGTGGGCGAACACCCTGTACGGCGTAGTCCGTAGGGAGTTGGAGCGCGACCCGCGCGGTATGGCCGAGGCCATCGGGCACACCCTGTCCAGGACTGAACGGGAATGGGGCCGTGTCGGGTTCGATGTCGAGTCCGAACTCGTTCCGATGCTGCGTTACTTGTTCGTGGATGAGCATGATCTGACCGATGAGACCACCGGCGAGATCACCCGACGTCGTTTCGATGCCGATTTCCAGATCATGGCGGCGATCCTTCGCCTGGTCACGGGTGAATGGATCTCGGATGAGGTGCGTGCCAGTGATATCTGCCTGATAGAACACGATTTGGTGGAGCGGGGTGGACGGGGTGATCATAAGTCTCGCCACAACGCCGCGAAGGCGCGATTCGACTGGGACGGTCGCCTTCCTGCCGATATGGCGGCACAACGGCTCGAAGCCGATGAGGCACGTGGCTACCGACTGCAGTCCGGCGCAGGCGGCGGAGAGGCTTCGGAGTCCGAGCCGGGGCCGGAGTCGGACGACGTCACCGGCCCGGTCGAGCCCGATGATCCCGAAAGCCCGGATATCCCACTCGCCGCCGAACATGATCTGCTGGATGCCCTCAAACTGTTCCTGGAGCGGAACCGGCAGCGATACGCCGTGCAGGTACTGGACGATGCCGCGGATTTCCTCGGAATAGACCTCCGGGGCGCCGAGGACGGGCTCGCCGACCCGAGCGGCGCGGCACAGCGTCTGCTTGCGGAGTTCGATCGGCGGATCAGAGAGTGGCGTGATGAGCTCGCGGCCCCGATGCCGGACACCGATATCTCCACGGTCGCCGATGACGGCTTGGACACGGTAGATGGCTGGGTACACCGAAAGGTCCGCGGCGACCTGTACGACACGCTGCGGTGGCGCCGCAGGACCATCGAGGCGATGGCGGCGTACTACTCCGCCGAACTACAGCTGGAGATCTGGGACGGCGCCACCCGCGAGCAGGCCGCCGACACCGGATTCCGCCATTGGCAGCGGCTATGGCAGGACGCGGCCAGGGATCGGGCCCGGGCCGGTGTGGAACGGCTCTGCGCACTCGTCGGCCGGCTGCGGGAAGGGGAGGCAGATCCGCAGGGCTCCGAGGTGGGCGCGGAAACACCGACCCCGGTCGACGCGGCCATGGAACTGCTGTCCTCGGATAGTGATCAGGACCGACTGCGGCTGATCGGCGAGCAGCTGGTCGATGCGGCCAAGGCTCAGCTGGAGCGGCGTGATCCGGCGGGCACCGCGCCGGAAGCCAGGGCCCACCTGTGGGAGCTGTTCGATGCGGCGATCGAATATCACAGCGGATATGTCGATTTCCACCGCGCTGTCGAGGGCCTGCCCGGCCTCGACCGGGATAGGTCGGGGTTCGTCGATACCCCGCACGATCCCCTCGGCGCGACGGTGGACGATCTGCGAGAGGAGCTGGAACAGGCTGCCGCCCTCGCCGCAACAGTGGCCGAGTCCGATCTTCGTGAGATCCACCGGAAGGTGGAGGACGGCAGTCTCGGTCCGGACAATTTCGACGAGCTGATGGGGGTGCTGCTCGGCACGATCGAAGGACCGCCCGCCGATGCGGACCCGATCGACGACGAAAGCGCCACCGACGAACCGATACACCCGGATGATTTCCCCGAGGTCGGGGACTTCATCGCTGCGATTCGGGGCGGGGAGCGGCTACCGGCGGATGATGTGCCGGGGGATGAATCCGGTTCGTCCGCAGCCGAATCCGCTGATGATGACAGCATTCCGCACCTGCCCGCGTGGAAAAAACGCACAACGCTGTTCTACACCGCCCAGGAAAATGAGCTGCAGCAGCGCATCAGGGAGGCGTATCGCCGTTATCTGCTGGCGCAGGCCGATACGGCGTGGGCCCACTGGCGTGAGCACGACCCCGACGACCATGCGGAACAGGACCCGAATCACCCTGCTGAGCTCGACGTGAAACAGACACGCCGTGGTGTGCTGCACCAGTGGAACGGTGTGATGCGGGACTACTCCGCGACCTGGGCCGAGTCGCGGACGCTGATGCAGTCTCGGCGGAATGCGGCGCGGAAACTCCTGCGCGATCACGCGGCCGATGCCGGACTGGCGTCGACTGCTGACCTCGGCGATATCGACCGGGTACGAATCCGTACCTCCGAGATCCTGGAGGTGCTCGACACCGAGGCTCGCCGCCTGCGCGCAACCCTCACCGGTGGATCCGGCGATCCGGACGAGACCTGGCGGATCGCGGAACTGGCCGGCACTCGCGCTGCCCATCGCACGGAGCAGGCGGAACTGGACCGGGTCCTGAACCGCCGCCTGGAGGTCCTCGTCCAGTTCTCCGAATACACCGCCGCCACCGAGACCTCAAACCGTCTCACCGCGGAGCTGGCCGCCGCTCGCAACCCCGACGCTGCCCAGTCGGCCGCGGGTGACTCCGCGGTTTCCGGCCACCGGGAATGGGTCGACGGGCAGATTCAGATCGCGGCCACCGAACGTGCGGCGGCCGTCGTCCGCGCGCTCAACACTCTCGCGGTGAGTATCGGTTACCCGGCAGGTCACCTACCCGAACCGGAGGCCGAGGCGGAGGAAGTACGTGCGGCGGTCGCCCGGATCCGCAACTGGTTCGAGGTGCGCCGCGACAACCTGCTCGACGGGGTACGCCGGGACGAGTCCGGGGCGCTGGATGCGGACACGCTCGACGAGGAACTGGAGCGGATCGGCTGGGCTCTGGACCGGGTCCTCGCCGATCATGCCTGGGCCCGCGCCGGTGCGCAGGTGACCGACACCGAACACCCCGAACCAGGTGTGCATTCGCCTTTCGAAGCGGCGATGGCCCAGGTCCGCCGGTTGACGGCCGCTGCGAAGGACGCTGCCGAGTCCCGTCGGAACGCTGTGCGTGAACAACTGCTGCGGCTCGGTGGGAGGCTCGGTGTCGAATTCGGCACCGTCGCGCGCGAGGAATGGCTACGGCTGGGTGATCGGCACGGCGTGGATTTCGACTACACGCTGTGGGATCTCGACAACCTCGCGGAGGCCGACCTGGTCGATGATATCCGCCACTGGCTGATATCGAATCCGGACGATCAGGCCCAGCGTCTGCTGGATCGACTCGAGGTCCGCGATCAACTCGTCCAATGGGATGTGGCTCAGCTGCGTGGCGATTCGACCGCGGCGCGACAGGTTCCGGATGACGAGGAACAGCATGGGGGCGCCGCGGCGAGCTCGCTCGCTTCCGGGCAACCGTGGCGGTTCTTCGCACCCGCCGTCGAACACGAAGCCACCGGTATGCCCCGCACCGCCGAGGCCGCTCTGTTCCGCACCGCTTGGTTCGGGCCCTATCGGATCGAATTCCCGTTCGGCGCGATGGAATTATTGCGCCGCACCCGCTCCGGCCGGGAGATCCTGGAATTCTTCGAAGAGCACGGAATGCCGCACAATGTCACCGCTGTACCCGACCCGGTCGAATGGGTGCTGGAGATTGCCGGTGAAGTCCAGCGGACCACGATCGCTCTCGACCCACACACGCCGACGGTCGACCCGGACGACTACGCGGACCGCGACGAATATGTCGCGACGGCCCTACTGCAGGAGGCGACGGTAGCGGCCGCCCGCTACCGGCTGGAGGAGGAGCTCCGTGCACTCGGCTACCGGCATTTCACACCGGACCCCGACCGAGACCTGTATCGGATCTCGTTCGAACGCGCGTTCACGGCGCTGAAAGCGCAGGAGCCGGATTCAGCTCGCCACGAGGCACATCGGATCGCGGTAGAACACCTGGCCACACGGCTGGGCCGCGCCGAGGATCTCGGCCGGACCGGCAGTCAGCGGCACGGCGAGCACTGGAACTCGGTGCGGTCGGTCCGTACGGGTACCTACTATGTCCCGGCGGACGAGAAGGTCGCCGGGCACTTCCGGGCCGCGGCGGCCCGCCTGCGCGCCGCCGGAGCGCAGCAGCGCACCCACGCTGCGGAGTTGACTCGAGCCACCCAAGCATTGCTGGCCTATGTAGCGGAATTGGCCGGGGGAACGCTGCCGGACCCGGAGCGGAATGCCGTGGCCGCCCGATTCGAACTGTCCGCGCGCTGGACCGAAACGACCACCGCCCTCGCCGGGGAAGAGCTCACGCCGGAGGGGCGGGAATGGCTGGACGGCCGGGAGTTCGATCTCACGGTGGCGCTGGCGCTACTGGATATGTATCACGGGGAGCCGGGCTGGAATCGGTGGCGGAAGCCGATCAACGGTCTGCTGAGAATTGTCGGCAGCGAACTCCGGAAGGGCGAAAACGACTGGCATACCGCTTCTTCAGGTCATGTGGTGTCATTACGGCGGCTGGAGCACGACCTGCGGCGCATCAGTGATCTCCTCGACCAGGAGACCAATTCCGCGGCGCGGGTCTGGACACGGTGGTCGGAACTGGACGTCGCGGCGGCCAGGCAATTCCGCGACGATCTCATCGCCGGCGAATCCGGCGCGGTCCGGTTGTTCGGGGATCGAATCGCGGTCCTGGAAGACAACGAGATTCTGGTGGTGGCCGCCCAGGGCGAGCACGAACAGGTAGTGCGTTCGACCCCTGGCCTGGCCGAGATCCTGAACCATTCCGGTGCGCAGGTCCGGTATTTCACCGTCACCGTATCCGAAGACGGTGTGATAGAGCGCCGGGCCGGTGAATTCGACGTCGCCCGGCCGACTCGGGTGAACGGCGTCCAACCACAGAATATGGTGCCCGAGGCCGTCGAATCCCGGGTTTCGGTGCTCGAGACGCTGCTGGAGCTGACCGACTCCGGTAGCCGGGCACTGGCCACCCTGCGGGAACGGGGTGTGCGGATTGTCGTGGACTCCGAGCCGGGAGTGCGTTTCGACCCCGGCCTGAACCGGATCGTCGTGGATGCCGGCGCCGGGTATATCGAAGCGGCGGCGCGTGTCGCGGGCTGCGCCGTTCATGCCGAACGAGCAGGTGATCGCGCCAAGGCCGGGGGCCCGCTGAATCAGGATCGGGATCGGTATCGTGGTGCGGGCGGCCGCGCCCGGTACAACGCCGAGATGCTCGATATCGATGGCTGGGCGCTCCACCGGGAATTCACCGTCCTGGCCGAACTGCGGCAGGCGGCGAGGATCGGTCGGTTGCCCGGCCCGCCACCATCGATGACCCCGCAGGAATCCCGGGTCCGGGAGCACGCGGAATGGTTCGAACGGGAGACCGTACGGATGAATCCGGAGCTCGCCGGCTCCGGTGCGGATCCGCGGGCACTGCCACGACGGCGTGACGGCGCCGCCCATGCGCTGATCATGCAGTTCATCGCCGGTCACCGGCCGGTGCAGGGTGGACACACTCACGAAGAACTGCACGACGCCGAATGGGACGCCTCTCACGGCCCGGCGCGGAGAATCGAATCCGGGCGCGGGCCCGGAATACCGTCGGTGTACGCCAACAATTACGGTGGCGATGCGGCGTACGGCATCTTCGGTGCGGTGAATCAGAACGGCGAGTTGTCACTCCGTATGGTGGCCGGAGATCGGACCCCCAACGGCCGGGTGATGTTCGCCGATCTCATGCGGGCGCTCGGCGACCAGGTGGTTGTGGTGCGTGGGCAGTGGACGGCGGACAGCGGTTTGTTCGACGACTTGGACACTTTCAACGCCGCGGTGCAGGACGGCTTCTCCGAGGCGGAGGCCGCGGCCATGACCGCTACCGGCCGGATCGTCGCCGAGCACGGGTTCACCGAGGTGCGGGTTTCCGATGTCCGGCCCGGATACGCCGCAGGCGAACGAATCTACGCCGAGGTATATTTCCGCCGCCCCGCGAGCTATGTGCCGGAGGCCGGAGCGGCTGTCGAATCGGGTGATGCGGTCGCCGGTGCCGCGATCGGTGAAACCGGTGGCACCGTCGATCCCGCGGCGGAACCGAATTTCCGCGCCGACGATGCGGCCGCGGCGGTAGCCGCGGCGGACGAGGAAATCCAGAACGCCCATCGGCAGGGAGGACTGGACGCCTACCGTGCGAGCGTACGCCGAGCCCGGGAACTGGGAGTCGAGCACGACTCAGCCGAACCGTCCGAGGTGGAAAGCTTCGTCGACGAGGTGAGCCGGCATATCGACTACTGCGAGGCCTGGGTAGTCGAGGAACTGCGCGACCTGGCTGATCCCCAGGTGGAAATCCCCACCGGCTCGATCGAACTGCGGACCCAGCGCAGGCTCGCCGATCTGCGCCGGGTACGCCGGACGGCCATCGCTGCGGCACTCGAATCCGCGACAGCCGAGGCGGAATCGGCCAGGATGCGCGGTGACGGTGCGGCGCTCGTCGCGGCCGAGGCCGCGCTGGGCGAGGTGCGCGAGCTCGCCCGGCAGGTGGCCTGGCAACGGCTCGAGGGTGCCCGTCGCCACCTGCTGCGGACAGCTGACCAGATGCAACGCCTGGATCTGATGCATCCGGAGCCCGACCAGCCGGAATCGCTGCGCGACAACATGATTGTCCTCCGGTCGGAGATCGAGAAAGCCCTGGACGACTCGGCGGCCACGTTCCACGGGGACTACTCTCTGCGCAGGCCTGCGGTGCTGTATGCGATCCGCCAGGCGATGCTGGATGCCGCGATCGAATACCACCGAGGATGGGCCGATCTCGCCCGCCCGATGGCCGAGGGTTCCGAGGGTGACCTCCCCCAGTCAGATGCGGAGTGGAGCCTGGATCGGCGGGTGTTGCGCTCCTCGCTCGACGAGGTGGAGTCCTTGGAGCAGGAGGCGGTCGCGGTGGCCGCCCTGCGTCGCGGCCTGGCCCTCGGCGATCTGCGGGAGATCGCCGCGGCTCTCACGCTGGACGATTCGGGGACCCTGTCCGAGCTGATGTCGCGGCTGGCGGATTGGCGAGCGATCCGGCCACTGCGCGGGGAAGCGGACGACAGCCCGGACGAGAGAACCCCACCCGACTGGACCGCTCGCACCGAACAGTACCGACGCGCCCTGAGCGACGAGGTCGGTCGCCGGGCCGCCCGCGCCGAGCGCGACTACCATCTTGCCGAAGCGGCCGAACTCGGGCGGCTGGGCCGCGATTCCGGACAGGCGATGGGCAAGTTCCGCTCCGCCTGGCTGGACGCGTTCGCGGCGGCCGAGTCCCGGAAGGCAGCGGCGGAGGAGACGTTGCGTCGGATCGCCGGCGAAACGGGAGCGAAGCACGGGGGACAGCAGGGTATTCCCGCTCTGGCGGGGATCATCCAGCAGCACTTGACCGGCGAGGCCGACCGCCTCGGTAGCGGACTCGCCGACCGTCTGATGGGCGATCGGATAGCGAAGTATCGGATCGACACCGCCCACGCCCACTTCGAGTATCTCGCCGCCGAACAGGAGATGCTGCGGCTGCGCGCCGAGGTGATACTGGCCGGAGGGGATCTCGGCACGCTCGTGGACATGCCGGGCATCGAACCCGGTAGCGTGACCGACGACGTGGCGGGCGCGGTGTCGGAATTCACCACCACCCGTATGAACGACGCCCTGCGCACGGTGCTGGACATCGGCGTGGAGATCCGAATCGGTGACGTCGCCGAAAGCGCCGGTCGGGACCGGATCATAGATCCGCTCGTGAAGATACTCGGCAAACTGAGTTTCGCGGCCGGAAAGGCCGAACAGTTCTGTGCCGATCCCGCGCGGGATCCGCTGATATCGATTGCCCGGCGGCACAAGGTGTACGAGACCTATCAGCGTGCCTGCCGTGCCGGAATCGACTATCTGCTGGCCCTGGCCGACAGCCGCGTGAACGACGACCGCATCGGCCCCCGTCCGGGGAAGTCCCTCCGTGATCAGGCCATGGCCGCGGCGCACGAGATACGTTCCAGCGCAGCGTCTGTCGAGATCGGGTATCGCCGCACGCTGGCAGAAACCCACCTGACCGGTTCAGTCGAAACCGGTGCCCACTGGCTGTCCTGCTATTCCCTTCGAGCCCAGGCCGATGCAGCGTATCTCCGGGGAGATGCCGACGCGGTCCGAGCGGCCGGATCGGAACTGGCCGAACTGTTGTCCCGCCCCGGCGCCCCGCCACCGCCACAGCGGGGATGGCTCGAGCTCGCACTCGACGACCGTGTGAAACCGGACGAGCCCTACCTGTGGCAGGCCTGGGCCGCAAGGCAGTACGAGCTCATCCGGGCTCGGCTGCGCGCAACCCCGGGCGACCGGACCGATATCGACGCGATCGTAGGCACCCTCACCGAGGCCGGGGCCATACGCTACGACGGCACCGCGTACACCCACGAGCAGATCTCGAGCATCCTCACCCACATATTCCTGTCGCAACACCTGCTACACGACGATTCCGGAGAACTCTACGAGGACCATCTCGACCCGGATTTCCAGCTCCTCGAAGCGTTGTACGAGCTCATCGCAGGGCGCTGGAGCCCGCACACGGGAGTATTGCTCGAGCACGAACTGTTCGAGATCGAGTCCGACCCACGTACAGACCAGCTCGCGCCTCCCGTCGAGCCTTGGCGGGATATCCACGTCCGCGCAGAGAAGAGGCTTCCGGACAACGGGTCGAATTGGATCGCCGGACTGTCTGTTCAGCAACGCGATGACCGCGAGCTGGGTTTGGCCACCTTCGGCCCGATCCGTTCGGGTGCCGACGACTCCGGACCCGCCGGCGCGACACCGAAGCCGGGCGGCGCCGTATCGGGGCCACCCGGATACGAGGCCGAAGCGGCCGACCGGAACCCGACTCCTTTCGAGGAGAGGGTTCTTCAGGCCTTGGTCGGTAGACCGAAGCGTAGTAAGAAGGTGGCGGAGCTGGTCGGCGTCACGGGTAACGCAGCTCTGAAAGCGCTGAAAAGCTTGGAACGCCGCAACCTCGTGGTGGGTCGCGCGGATGGAAAGTGGACGGCTACGCCCGGCCTGGCCGAACCGTCGCCCGGCGTCCGCGCCGCCGAATCCGCTGGTCCCGAGGCGCGCGGCACAGAGGTGGCAGCACACGATCGGCCCGGCGACTACCTTATCGCTCTTCTCCACGCCAAGGGATGGTCCGAGGAGGACCTCGCTGACTCGATCGACGACTCCGATATAGCGGAATCCGTAGTAGCGGCTGCGGTACGGGGCAGCAATAGTATAACTCTTCGGCAATGGCGGAAAATTCTGCTCGCGATAGGTGTCCCGGAATCGGATCGGAATCTTTTCGCACGGAGATTCATTGATGGATTGGAATCCTTCAGCACGAAACCCAGCGCGCACGAGAGTCTCAGCAGCTACTTTCTTGCGTGCCGTCTCGACCAAGAACTCTCGCAGCAAGAACTGGCGAGTCTGACGGGCCTCCCTGTCTGGTCGATCCGAGTCGCGCAGTCCACGCAGGTGTGGAAGCCGAAGGAGTTCGGATTCTGGTTTGCTTCTCTGCTCGAGGAGCTAGTGAAGCCGGAGGACCGGGCCGAAGTTGTTGCAAGATTCGGCCCAGGGCAAACGGATTCGTTTGATCCCGGTCTCCCGGCCGATACTGCAGCGGCCGAGGAGGCATCGGCGCGGGCGCGGTCCGCCGATGTGGAGTGGACGCCGGATACCGCAGAATTGGGTTCGTCCGATGTCGGGCTTCTTGCGGATGTGATCAGCAAGAAGCCATCGGATCCGTCGCTGTGGTACGCATGGGCCGAAGAACAGTACCGGCTGATCCGTTTCTGGATGGCGGGTAGCCCGGAAGGCGAAATCCGAGAAATTGTTCGAAATCTCGAGACCGTGAAACGTAAGGAGGGGCAGCCCCCGTTCACGCTTGTTGAGATCAAGCAGGTTCTGACCTACATTTTCGTGGACGAGCACTGGTTCCGCACCGCTGACGGTAGCGGCTACTACGCTCATTTCGACTGCGATTTCCAGATCGCCGAGGCCATTTTCCGAATGGTCGCCGGTGACTGGAACTCCGACGAGGTCGATCCTGCCGTGCTGAAGGCCAGTGATATTCGCCTGATCGAGCACGAAATCGGCGAAATAGCGTTCGCCGAGGAATACCCGGATGAGTCATGGGACGAGCGGCACAACCGCGCCAATTCGCGCCTCAGGAGCGGGCATTCGGATTGGGAATACGGGCTGATGACGATGACCGGTCTCGGACTGATGCGTGGCGAGCGCGAGGACTATGCGGACCGATTCGGTGCGATGCGTTCGGGTGCGGGCCGCAGCGGTGAGCCGCCGGAGAACGACTCCGAAATCCGGCCCGGCTCCGCCCACGACCACGGCGTGGACCCACCGCCGGACGACCCGGAAGATTCCTCCGGTGGACAGGGAAAGCCGCCCGTCGAGGTGCGCGATCTGGTGCGGGTGGCGCATGAGGGCGATCAGCTCGCCGGCGCCCGGTTGCGGAGCCACTTCATCCCGGAGATCTACGGGAAGTTGGAGCGCACGAACCCCGGGGGCGATCCGTGGCTCACCTACGTCCTCACCGTCGACACCCTGCACAGCGCCCTCGATGCCGTTCTCGGCCGAGATCTCGGTGCGGACCCGGAATCGGACTTCGAGGCCGCCCGCGCCGAGGCCATGAGGACCACCCCGGCGGCGGCCACCCTGAAGGCGCGCCTGCTGCGCGACAGCGGTCCGGCGCTTGCGGGTCGGGAAGATCTCCGCGCGCGTATCGAGAGCGCCCCGCCCCATGTGGTGGCGCAGGCTGTCGACAGGCTAACCATTCGACGCGGTGACGGCTTGAATGTGCGACAGCTCGAAGAGCTGCTCCAGCACATCCGGAGCATCGGGCGCACGCGGCGAAGCCTCCACAATGATCGACTTGCCTACACCGACCTGGGGACCCTCATCGCCGACCTGCTCCGGGCCGGTGGATTCACCAGCCATATCGAGGTGGATCAGCTGGCCGGTTTCCGGGCGAATGCGACCCACTCGCTCGTGACCAAGAGCCACGGTCCGATCGACGTTGTCGCCGGAATATTCGAGCTCGTGTCGTTGCCGCGTCCACTGTGGAATCCGATCGCGTGGCAATTGATGGATGGACAACCGGATTCGTTCAGTACGGCTGCCGCGGCCCACACCACCTTCCACAGCTATATCGCCGTTCGGCGCTGGGAGGCTCGGTCGCCCAGCGATGGTTCGCGACCGATGTCTCCGCAGGAACTCGCGGATATCCTCGGTGTCACCGCGACCGCGATCCGGAGGCTGGAACTCGGCAGCAGTAGGCACGCCGACAACCCGGAGTTTCGCAGATCCCTGTACCGGGCTCTCGATATACCCGAGGCCGAGTGGGAAGCGGCGGACCACCTGTTCGAATCCGGCTCGGATATCGTCCCGGAGAAGGGACGCACCGGCCGGGAAATGGTGTCGGAGCCCAGTGCTCCGCTACTCACCGATATGCAGAATCGAATCGTCGCGGTCTTGGACGAGCGGGGAGAGTGTTCTCTCTCGGATCTTTCGTACCTGACCCGCGGGGCGCACCAGAGAGTCCGCAATGCGATCCAAATGCTGCAGACTCTCAGGATCGTGGAGCCGGTAGCGGACTCGGCGCCGGCTCGCTACCGCCTCCTGCCGGCCGCCCCGAACAAGCCACCGGTAATCGCCGGCGGACGTGCACTGTCGACCGACGGGCCCTTGACATACCGGCAGGTGCGGGTCGCCCAGCTCCTGACGGAACGTCCGATGAACATGCCCGAACTGGAGTCGGCACTTGGCATGCCGAAGTATTCGGTCCGATGGGACCTGGAGAAGTTGATCGCTGAGGGCTTTGTGGAGGTCGCCTCGCGACGCAAGCCGGCCGTCTATCGGTCGGCCAGGGAGCTACCCCCGGAAATGCGTCCGGTGCCGGACGATCCCGGGGACCCCGGCGAGGACGGTGGCGCCCGTCCGGACGACCGGGGCCGCACCGCAGAGACCGTCGACGCCAACTGTGTGGCACGATCGGCCGCGGCCACCAATGCCTGGTATTCCAGGCACGGTGTCGCCGCGCCGGTCATCCACAGCCACGTGACCACCGACGGTGAGCTGGACGACAGCCTCCCCGCACCCCTGTTCCACGATCCCATCGGCGACGGAGGTGTGCCCGTCCAGGCCATGTCCTGGATGGCGCAGGGGCACAATATCTTCCAAGGGAACGGCCGCGACGGCCTGCGCGCTGTCGCCGGCGCGTTGAGTGAGCCCGTCGAGAACGACCCCACCCCCGACGGGCGCCTCGGCCACGGCCGCGGTATGTGGATCACCATCACCCCGCGCCACAATGCCACCGGAGAACCCACCGCTCACGCCGTCTTCGTGGTCAACGATCACGGCACCCTCCGCCTCATCGAACCCACCTCGGACACCGAATTCGACCCCGCCACCTACGAACCCGAAGACTTCGACCCGGCCACCTACGAACCGAAAGAGTTCGGCCCGCCCCCGTTCGACCCCGTTAGCGATCTCATCCACGGTATCGGGATAAATCCCGACGGCCACCCCCTCCACCCCCTCCTCGACGCCGACGACGACGCCACCGACCCCTTCGATAACACACCCCACCCGCAGTCACCAGAAGAACACCGAGCCCACCGCCCAGGCCCCTACGTCCAGGGTGGCCGCCGTGAACCCGGCCTCGATCCCGAAGCTGTGCTGGCGCTGAATCGGTATTTTCACCCCCGGGTGTACCAGCAAACTCTGGACCGTGTCGAGGCTCTTCCGGATCACGTGTCGGATGCCGATCCTTCCGATAGCGATCTGTGGACAGCGCACATCCTGACTACGGTCATCCTTCGCCACGCAGAGACCGCCCTGCGCCAGTCTCACCCGGGTGCGGACGATCGCGAACTCACCGATACCGATCTCGCCGACGAGTACCAGGGCATTCTCCAAGCCGCGGCGCCGGTCACGTTCAAAGCGCATGTCAAGAAGCTCGAGGTGCTTCATGACCTCGCCCCGATACTCGCCGGCCGCCCCGGGTGGGACCGCCTGGTCGCCGCCCCACCGCGTGCCGTCGAGGGGGCTGTCAGTCTACTTTCGAAAGGCGGGGAATCCGTTGGCGCCGACGAGGTCACCATCGACAGACTGATCGCCCTGCTGCCCGACTCCGAGGACCTTGCCGAGGAAAGTTTCCGGCCCGGGCTCAACCACTACCCCGACATTGCGAGCCTGCTCCCCGACCTTCGACGGGCCGCAGGGTTCACCAGTGGGTACCAACTCGATATCGCCGCGGACCTCCCGAAAGACACCAACTGGAAGGTCGAGAAGCGTAAGGGCAAATCCACTCCGCAGAACTGGAAGAAGATCTTCGAGGTACTTCAACTTCCGACGAAGTTGGCCGAGGAGATAGTTCGTCGATTTCTGCCCGACCAGCTGAGCGACTTCCGGTCGCTTGTCGCCGGTCTCGATGTCAGCACACGTGGACGGATTCTCGATCGCCTCGCACAGGGAACGTTCACCGCGCCCCAGCTGGAGGAGTGGCTCGGGTTATCCAGATCACAGGTGCATCGAACGCTGCGCGATTTGCTGGACAGCGGTGCTGTACAGGTCAACAAAGATTCTGCGTGGCCGTACGTCTATAGCCTGTCCAAGGTTCAGCCCGAGAATGTGTCCGACGAGGACGGCGACTCCGGTCCCGGTGGTCTCCCGGCCGACCCGCGTCCTCTGGACGATCGGCGCGGCGGCTCGTCCACTGACCATGCCGGCCGCCCGGCCGGGACGATCCTGTCGGGAGGGGAGGAAACCGGCATCGAGGACTGGGCGATCGAGGCCCTCGAGCGACACGGTGTGGGCGTCGAGTTCAGCTCTGATTCCGACATTCGGATGGTGTATGCCGAGGGACGACCTATCGAGCAGGGGTCGGCGGTCGGCTATGACCCGGTGCGAAACACGGTTACCCTGGATTCCGGTGGTGATTCTCAGCGGCACCGCCAGATCCTCATCGTCGCGGCACGGATGGTGGACCAGTTCGGCGGCGAGCAGTCCACACTAGGTCCGTCGAGCATCGGCCCTGCCGAATACGTGGACCGGACGCGGGATCTCCTGGCCGACGCGTATGCACTGTCGTACCGTGCGACTCTGATCACCGAAGTTGCAGGCTCGCACCTCGGTGGATTGCGATTCCGCACAGTCGAAGCATCGGTTGACCCCCGCGATCGGCTCGCGCGCGCTTACGCCCAGGCGTACGAACAAGCCTTCGACATTGCGCGGAAAGCCTCCGACCCGGTGAGCCACTATCTCCCGATGTGCCACGCTGCCGCGCATCGGGCCGGTATGCGCGCGGTGCGGCTGTCTCTCGACACGCTGGGGCCCCGCGACGAACGCGATCTCAGCGCTGGTTTCGCGGAGATCTGGGATAGCGAAAACGCGAACCCTGCACGTGAACCCGGGAATTCGGAGTTGCGAGCCGACAGCCTGACCGCCGCAATCCAGGGCTCCCTCGAGTGGCGTGCCGAGCGACTGGCCGAGATGATCGCCGGTCTGCGAGCCAAGCGTGCGCGCGGTGTATTCGTGGTCGAGAGCACGGTGGAGGAGATCTACACCGATGCGTATGCCGAGGCCGAGCGTGCACTACAGCAGAACCCTGATGCTTCGGCACCGGAGATCCACGCATATCGCGAGGTGCTGGATTTCCTGAGCGAGGAGAGCTCGCAGCTCACGGAATCCGAGCTTGCCGTGGTCCTGCTGGATGTGGCGGACGCGGTGGATCAGCTCGACGATCCCGCGTGGGGTGGGCCCCGTGCGCAGACCGTCGGCACCGTCCCCGGTTCCGAGGGGTCGGCGGCGGTGCGTGGCGCAGACGATCACCGGATCTGGCGTGCTGTCTGGGATCGCTTCCAGGAGCTCGGCAACGACTTGGGACCGGATGTGCGGCCTGGTCGAATCGGTGGCGGCCCGGTTGTTCTCTCCGATAACGTCCTGGTGGAATACCATCGCCCGGATTCACTGCCCTATCTGCGCGTCGTCGCGCGACCGGGCGAACACATGAACAAGCTGCGACAGCTGTCCTTGTCGAGCAGCGATTACGCCGGTGTGCTCTGGGACCGGTCCCGAGGCATCGGGTACTGGGAAGCCACCGTCGGTCCCCGCAACGAGCTGAATCTGCGGTCGTTGTCCGCGGCCGAGGCCGAGGGGCCGTACCGGGAGCCGACCGGGTTCGCCGCGGTCGACCGGCTCGTGGACCACTACCTGCGCCTGCGCCGGGAGCAGCGGACGGATATCGGTTTCGGCGAGTGGCTGCACCAACTCGGACCGCAGGCGTTCCACACCGAGGAGGAGCGCCCGATCCCCGTGGGCACACTGCGCCGGGAGTTCGTCGAAACCGGTTTCACGCGGGCGCGGGAGGAACAAACCCTGCGCGGCGAGGTATTCGACGACACCCATCCGGTGTCGGTGGCCTACGACCTGCACACCCGTAAGGTGCATATTCCGGTCGATCCGGCCGGGGTGCACCGCCCGGAACACCATCGCCTGGAAGTGTTCGCCGTCGGCCCGACACATCTGTCGATTCACCTCGAACCCGACAGTGCCGGCGGCTGGCGGGTGCCCGCTCCGGTCGGTGCCGGAAGTCTGGCCGATATCGCCGATGCCGACAACGCGGTAGCCGAGGTCTACGAAAACCGGACGGGTCGTGAGCATCAGGGCCAGGCGATCGGCAACACCTCGGACACGCTCGCCGACCATTTCCAGGGCATGACGGCCTCGACCCCGGAGGAACTGACTGCGCGGATCGCGGCATTCCTCGAGGATCCGGACGCAGGGCCGCTGACCGGCCCGGCACAGCCCATCACCGATCCGGATACGGGACCGCCTGCGGTGGATGGGCCGGACGACTCGGCGGGTAGTCGCACTCCGGACGACGATTCCACACGCGACGACCGGGAACCCGTGGTGCCCGGGGTCGAAGGGTCATCCCCTTCTGCCGCAGCACACACAGAGCATCACTCCGTCGATCCGGCCGGCGAAGCGGCGGAGTTCGAGGTGGTGTCGGCCAAGGTGGCCCACGACGGTTCCTCGTACCGCGTGATGAAGTACAAGGTTCGTATGCCCGATGGGACCGTCCATCCGCGTGATGTGCTGGATGTGCCCGCGACGGTGGCCGTGCTTCCGGTCGACCGGCAGGGCCGCGTTGTGCTCAGTCGCCGCTTTCGGGCGGCGGTGGACGATGTGGTCCTCGAACTACCCAGCGGTGTGGTCACCGCCGATGGTGACCTGTCGGTGATCGCTCACCGTGTCCTCGCCGAGTACGGGTTGGAAACCGGTGCGGACTTGTCGCTGGTCACGGACGCGGTCCGCAGCGGCGGCAGTTCGAACGCTGTCACCCGCGTCCTGGTGGCCCGGGACGTCGACGATATCGAAGGCGTCGAACCGCCGCCGGATATGCTGCGGATACCGCTGACGGAGGCCATTTCCCATTTCACGGGCTCGGACCTCGTGGACACCGCGACAGCGGTGGGGGTCTTGGCCGTGGTGGGCGAGATATCGGGCGATATCCGATTGCGCCCGGCCACGGACCCGCCGCTGAATCCACCGCCCGCAGCCTCGGGCACCCCGCCGGTCGACAGCACCCGCGTATTCGGTGCAGAGCCGCTACGCCGCGGCGCCGAGGACACGGTGTGGTCCAGCCCGTTCAACGAGGTGCGCCGACGGGAACTCCACACACCGGACGGGGGTGTGGTCACCGAGGACATCATCACCCGCCATCCCACGGTCCTAGCGCTGCCGTGGGACGAACGCACCGACGAGGTCGTCCTGGTCCGCCAGTACCGGGCGCCGCTCGGCCGCTGGATCTACCAACTGCCCGCCGGCATGCTCGACAAGGCCGGTGAGGACCCGCTGACGGGTGCCCGGCGGGAACTGGCCGAAGAGGCCGGGCTCGCCGCCCTGGACTGGAGCGAACTCCTCACCGCGGAACCACTGCCCGGGATCACCGACGAACACCATCGCATCTATCTGGCGCGCAACTTGTATGGGATCCCCCGCCTGGACGCGGGCGAATCCGACGAGATCGGGATGGGGCAGGTACGCGTTCCCGTGGACGAAGCGCTCGCCATGGCACTGCGCGGCGAAATCGATGACGGCCCAGCAGTTATCAGCCTCCTGGCGCTGGCCTCCGTACGGGCCGGCCGGTTGGCGCCGCGAGTGGTCGTCGAAGCCGGCCGGCGGAGCGCAACCGAAGACAGCACCGGCCGCGACGGTCTCCCGGTCGACCCGCCACTACCTCCTGACGAGGGCGTCATGCCGGATCGTCCGGATGGCGGATCGAGGATCGGGTCGTGGCCCGAACCCGATTCGCCGACGTCCGGAGTAGTGCCGTCGTCACGAGACGATGGCGAGCTTCCCGGTGACCATCGTTTCCTGACCGACCGGAACCGAGCTGTCACCAGGGCCTGCGCAGAAGCCAAGGTCGACACACCCGAGGGATATGCAGCAGTAGCCCGTGCGTACGCCTTGGCCTACCGGTCGCTCGCACCGTTCTTCGTCAAACACGGCATTGCCATTGCCGAGGATTGCGCACGGGACGTCGCCCGTGGTGGGCGGACGAAGGTCGCCTATCTCGCTCGTGACGGATATGCACTGTCCGAAGTCGCCGCTGTCTGGGATCCCGAATTCTTCGGCGAACACTGCGCGATCCTTCCGATATCGCGTCATATGCTTGCCACCGTCTGGCACGACACAGATTGGGACGGCATCGGCACCGAGGAAGAACCGAGTATCGGCGCCCGGCTCATACTCAAGAAAGACGTCCCCAGCGAGGATATGGTCGGTGCACGCGAAAAATTCATCGAGATGGCACAAGTATATGGTGTGCCCCTAACGGATCCGGGTAGCGAGATCGTACTCGTGGACAGCGGGTTACGCGGTACCATCCAAGACGTACTGTCCGCATTGTTTCCCGATATCAAATTCCGGGGCCGGTATCTTGCATTCATGGCTCGTCCGGAATCCGGTAATCAGGAGTTCGTGCAGGGCTACGCGATGCACGTTCCCCTGGACGAAAGCAACGGCGGGGAGTATTTTCCCGACCTACCCACCGACCTCGGTCTCACTTTCGGCCATTACGACGCCAACAAAATCAAGGATCTGGCGAGAGGAACAGATTCGAGCGCGACAGAAGTCCGTTTCGTAAATGTTGCAGGTGTGCTGGCCCTCCGGTCCGATCAGCAGATCGAATCACCCCTGGTCGACGACATCAACCCTCAGCGACTGTCCGAACGCTACGCGGATCCGGCAGTCCGCCTCGCGGTCGGCAACGCGAATTTCTACGCTATACACGATCTCACCGCGCGCGTCGCCGAATGGCGGGACAGTGGCCTCGACTGGCAACCGATCATCGATCGCCATGCGGATGCGGCGGTCATGAAATTCCGGGCGTGGGTTGCAGGCACCAGTACAGATGATGCATGGACCGAGTTCTTGGATTCGTTCGTAACGCGGACAGATGGCCGTGTGATCCGGCGGCTGAAGGAAGTGATCGCCGAACGTGGGCTGAGTGAAAATGAAATCCGGCATCTTTGGGAGAACTTCACCGGCCTGCCATCCCTGGAGGCGAAGAAATCGTTCGCCGACGAGTTCCGCGCCGCCGACGACTCGATACCGGGGTGGGAGCATCGATTTACGGAACCGTTTGCCATCGACCAGGATCCACGAGCACAGTCGACACCCAACAGCCAACCCGAGGACGGCGACTTCGGACGCGGTGGTCTCCCGGTCGCCCCGACAACACCATCGGATAGCCGGGGTGGTGGCTCGTTCGCTGGCGATGTGTTCGCGGCATGCCGAACAGTCGCCGATATCGGCACTGTGCTGCGGGCCGAATTGCGCGCGCTGCCGGGCGGTGACGAGTATCAAGTGTCCGGATTCGACTCCGCCGGTGCGGAGATAGATGTCATGGCGGTGCGGCGGTACGCGCAAGCACTGCTCGATATCTGCACGATCTTTCCGGGGCATTCCACGCGCCGAATCGCGCTCGGGACCTCGATGATCGACGATCACGTCGTCGGCCGGGCTACCGATTTCGCCTCCGGGGGAGTGGTTCACGGCTCGCTGGTCCTGGATCTCCGTTCGGGCAAACGGGAGTCGATGCGCGCGGACTCCGACTGTGAAGTCCCGCTGATCGGTGCTCGGTCCGATGACCCTCCTGAACGGTCGGCGTATGCGCGGGCTGCCCGTGATCTTTTGCCTTACCTGGGTATTCCGGGCTGGGATATGGCGCAGGAGCTCACCGAACCGACCGTGGCGGACTTCTTCCGCAAGGAGGTGCTGGCCACCGGCCGGCCGGTGGCCGGGCTGCGCGGGGATCATCGGGCAGCGGTCGAGGACTGGCTGGCGGCCGAAGGGTTCAGCCGGTACGGACTCGACAAACGGCAGGGGCGGGCCGGTGTGCTGCAGAACGGGGTCGCGGCGGTGTTCGCCCGGGGCCGTGATACCGCCGAGGGACTTCCGGAGCGACTGTTCGACCTGCTGGCCACGCAGGACGGAGTAGCGCCGCGGCCGGTGACCGGGGCCGCGGCGGTGCCCGCTCTGCGTCCGCCGACGAATGCCGAACTTCTCGGAGTTCCGGCGGATCTGGTCGACGAGTTCTCCGTGATAGGGCAGGACCGGGACACCGCCGACCCGGAAACCGCCCGGGAGGTCACGATCGAAATCGGCGTCGCACTACAGAAGGCCCTGCGGCGGGAATCGGGATCGGACCGGAGTGCCGCGACCGGAGTTGCCGCGACTCCCGGACGTGATTACGGCAGCATGGAACGTGGCGGGCAGATCACGCTTTTCGGTTTCGACACATCCGGGCTGGATCCTGATGCGGTGAAGGAGATGGCCCGCTGGCAGGCCCATGTGCTCGATCTGGACCCGTACACGGTCAACTACGAAATCGGGTTCGCGGATCTGGGGGACGAGAAGAGATTCGCCCGGGTGATTCCGTCGCCACCGGATTTCAAGAGCGGTCTCTACACCAAACGGATCGAATACAACACGACCTGGTTTGCGTCCGCGAAGACCATTCGAAACCATATAGTGCATACGGTCGATTCCGGGGTGCATTTCCGGAGTCTCCTGATGCGCCCGGTGCTCGCGGTCGTGGCACACGAATACGGGCACTCGCTGGCCACGGCGGGTAGCTTGGACGCGGTAGTCGAGGCCGAGGACGTCCTGCGGAAGCTCCACACGGACAGTTCGCCGGGTTCGCGAACCGCCGAGGAATTCCTCGGCCTGTTGCGTGCGGAGTTCAGTGGATACAGCTTCGCGAACGGCCGGTTCAATCCCCTGGAAGCCACTGCGGAGTCTTACTCCCATGTGGTGACAACCCGCGAGATCCTCGGCGCGGAGGCCGCGATTCATCCCTTGGTCGAGGAGGTCTGTCAACGGGTTCGTGCGGCCGCCGTCCGCAATGCCGGGCACAATGCCTGGGATGCCGATTCCGATGTGGTGCGGTACGCGAACAACGCGTTGATCGTCGATCGGATGATTCGGACGGTAGGCGATTCGGACGTACGGGCCGACCCGCCACCACGTCCTGACGACCGGGGCCGTGGCTCGTCCGCCGACCGTGCGCGCCGAACGGACCGGCCGATGAACGACCCCGGCTCGCGCCCTATCGTCGTGACAGTCACCTTGCCCGAGGAACCAGGGGGTGGTTCCGATCTTCCCCGGGGTGGCTTGGTGCCGGATGCCGCCGGACCGACGGAAGGGGCAAGCCATAGCCGATCGATCGAGGAGGGCCACGACGACGACCGGCCAGCGGTGTCGAATCCGGACGATACCCAGGACCCCGACGAGGGCGATGACCCAGACGAGGACGGCGACTCCGGTCCCGGCGGTCCCACGGTCGACCCCCCACCACCACCATCTCCGTCCGGTACGGGGCCGGATCACGATGCGGGAAAGTCCGAGGAATATCTGGAGTTCCTCCGCGAGGCATACGGTACGGATAGCGGCTATCCGCTCCTACCGCTGACCGATACCAGGGAGCCCGGTCCCGCGGACATGTACCGCCATCCGGACGGCCATGTGGACGTGCTGTTCCGTATCGCGGGCGGCGGCGAATACCCGCTGCGGCTGGTCCCGGGCCGGATATGTGCACTGGGAGCCGGTGCGGGTGAACCCTTCGACGGTGTCGAGGGCGTGAAGTCCGGACACGCGTATATGAAGGTCGATCAGCTGGGCCGCGTCTTCCTCCGCAAAGGTGTCGACAGTGGTGTCCTGGTTGATGGCAAGGCGGCCCCGGATTACGAGTGGGTGCATGTTTTCGATGATCAGGATTTGACTTTCGGTTCTTCGTTCCGGGCTCGGCTGGCCTTCCGGCCGCAGCTGATGAAGATCGAATTGGTCGATCCCGGTGACGAATCGGTCTTGATCTCCGCCGGAGCCTGGTGGGTTCGGCGTGGTCACACCACGGATATCGGTATCGGTCAGCTTGCGGACGGCCCGGAAACGGCGACGGTCGCTCGTCGGCACGCTCGGGTGGAGGTAGACGACGACGGGCGACTGTGGATTACCGATGGTCCCGACGAGAACAGCCGCACCTGGGTCGACGGTGAAGAACTCGAGGCGGATGCGCGGCGTGAGCTGGCGCCCGGCGTCGTACTCCGGCTCGGTGGCTTCTCGGGTCAGGTGCGATTCACACCCCTGGATGCCTGCCACGAAGGGCTGCCGCTGCATATCGGGTTGAGTAGTGATCCGGAGGGGGTCCGCGTGCGACTCGCTCCAGGGGAGATTGTTCCGGTGGGGACAGATGTCGCGTCCCCGTTCGCGGAAACACTGCGCGGGTCGGCAGGGGTACGGTCCGAGCACGCCGAATTGATGCTGGACCATGACGGGCAGTTGCGCATGCGTCTTGTGGGGGATGTATCGAGTGCGGATGCCGGGACGTGGGTCGACGATATTCGGCTGGGGGCGGACTGGGTGCCGGTGCGCCTGGGGTCGCTCCTCCGCCTGGGCGAATGGACCGGTGCCGCCCACCTCGTGTACGGCGAATTCGGCCCCATCACCCGGCCGGCAGTGCCGATGCGTCTGCTTCTCGACAGTCCCCAGGGAGACTCCGCGCTGGGACTGTTCCGCGGCAGTGATCCGGAGTCGGTCGGCCGCGGAGATGGGGTGTTGCTGGGGCTCGGGCTGGACCCGAGCCTGGTCTCCGAGACACACGTGAGTATCGGCACGTACCGATCAGGGCGGCCATGGGTCTGCGATGAGGGATCGCAGCGTGGCACCTTCGTCAACGGCGATCGGCTCGAACCGTACACCAGGGTCGCCGTATATCCCGGCGACAGCATCGGATTGGGATCGCCGAGTAACGGATTCACGATCTCGTATGAGCCGCCGGACGGTAGCCCGTTCATCCACTTCCTCGATTCCGACCCGGAAACGAAGCAGGCGGCCCGCCAGCTGGCGGCCGTACCTGCCGATCTCTCTCGGCGCGTCGCCGCGGAGAAGCCGATCCAGATCATCATCGGAAACCGGCCTCTCATGGAGATGCCGACCATGCGACGAATTGCTCGGAGAGCGCCCGAAGAGTGGAAGCAGCGTGTTGGCGAGGCCGTCGGCGCATATTTGGCGGCCTTCGACGTCCTGCTGGCTGATTCACGAGCGGTGGCCCTCAAGAGGCGCTCGGTCCTGGGTCATGAATTCTCCCACTACATCGGTGATGTCATCGGCCGATCCGCATCACCTGCCGGTGGTCCGGATCGGCTGGGGGACAGCGATCAATGGCAGGAACTGCATTCCGATATCGTGAGCGCGATCGGGGATCACCCGGGTCGACTCCGGCCTCTCAATGATGACGCAGGGGAGGATTTCGCCGACGCGCTCGCCGCATGGATGGATGGTCCGAAGCAGCTGGAGGGCTTTGCTTGCGGTGACCATGACATCGTCCGGAAGCTGGAAGAGTACTTCTTTCAGGCCCTGGGGGCGCCCGCAGGCCGGGCAGCGCCGCACCCCTTGGACTCGGATCCGGGGCCGGACATCGCTGTTCCGGGCGAAATCGATCTCGGTTCCCGCCTGAAGCCGGCTGATCCTTCGCTGTGGTACGACTGGGCCGAATGGCATTACGAGCTGATGCGCGATCGCATGCGTGATCTTCCGAGGTTCCGGGCCGATGCCGAGGCGATCGTGGACAATCTCGTTACCGCGGGCGTTGTGCGGGCGACCGGGCAACCGTTGTTCAGCCCGGAACAGATCATGAGGATCCTGCGGTTCGTCTTCGCTCGGAAACATTGGATCGAGGGTTACCCGCGCCGATTGTACGAAAGCCTCTTCGAGGCCGACCCTCATATTGTCGAAGCGTGCTATGAGCTGATCACCGGAACATGGGAATCGCCGGAGACTCTCGCCGCCCACATTCGCTTCCTCGAATACGAGTGGGCGGCGATGGGGATGGAGTCGGAGTATGGGCGCCGGGCATTCGCGGCCATACACGAAAGGGCGGCCCAGAACCTAAAGGACGGGGCGTCGGATTGGCCGCGCAACCTCCCCGGCGGTTCGATTGTTCCGGGTCACACCGAATGTCCTGGCGGCGGCGCACGATACGAACCCGCTCCGGGCCTGCGCCTGCTGCTCTCCGACGACGCGTGGGAATTGCTGTCCCGCACCGACAGCCACGCCGAGATCCAGTGGTTGTGCACGGATCGGCGGTTACGCGGCATACGGCTCGATCTGCGGGAATACGCCGACCCGGTCGAGCAGGTAGGGCAGCTGGTGCGTGAGCTGCCTCGCTGGCGCGCCCTGGTGACCGCGCAACCACTGGCCGATGCAGAGACGCATACGGCCAGGGTGACCGGACAGTCACAACTGCTGGCTGCTCGCCTGGCCGGATACCAGCGGCAGCTGACAGCGACCACCGAGGGCTTGGCCGGGGATCCCGGCTTCGGTGAGCTGGGGCGCCTGCTCCGGATGTCCGAGGTAGCGGAGCTGGAACGGCAACTGTTGTCCTTCGCCGAAAGCCTGGGTGAGTCCCGCCGCGAAGAGCAGGTAGAGCGGTGGGCCTCCCTGCGCGCGACCGTTTCCGGGTTACTCGAGGAGGTGGAGATCGCGCTGGGTGACCTGGACCCGGAGCGTCAGCGGCCGGAGGCGGCGCAGCCGCGCGGGCTCGCGCATCGGCTGCGGGTCATCGCGGAACTATTGAACGAATCGGGGGCGAGCACACCGGCTGCCTGGGTGCCCCCGAGCCCGGTCGAGACCCATCATCGTGAACTCGTCACCGAACTTGCCGACAAGCTGGCCGGGAGGGAGACCGGAGAGCGGGTATTCGCGGCGCTCGACGGATCGCCGGAGGGTGAACCGCCGGTGCGGATCCATTTCGACGACCTCAGACTCGAACGAACCCCCGGCGAAGCCACTTCGCATCGCTGCAATCCGGCAATCGGCGAGATCATCCTCGACGTCAGCGCACCGATCGACGACCAACTGACCTTCCTGGTGGTGGCCGCCGAATGGATCGAGCAGGCCCGGCTCGCCCGCCGGAACGAATCGGCCCCGGACCGCGCCCCCCGCACGTCGCGGCCGATGAACGATTCCGGCTCGCGCCACATTGTCACGATCACCCTGCCCGAGGAGCCCGGGGGCCGTGTCGATCGCCGCCGGGACGGCACCGGTATCAGCCCCGACGTCCTACGCCGCGCCCGCGCGGGCGCCCTCGGCAGGGACCGCCACTTCGAGCAGGCCGCAGGTGAACTGCATCGCGACCTCGGCCCCGGCATCCACCAGGAGATGCTGGCGAAACTGCGGATGCTGCGCAACAAGGGCCGATGGGGCGATCCGGCGGTGAACGATCCCTGGGTCGCGCACACCATCACCACGGCCGCCCTCGCCCGCGCCCAGCAAGACTGGCGTGAGGCGGACGAAGCGCCCGAAGACGATGTACAGCTGGTCGGCCGTTACGTCCAAATCCTCGATCGCACCATGGCAGAGGCCTTTGTCGGCCACGTCATCATCAGGCCGCAACTCCTGGCCCATACCCACTCGCTACCGCGCCTGCGCCGGGTGATCGGTCACGCGCCGGCTCCATGGCTGACCCGGGTCGTCACGAGCCTCGGGCATATGGAGCAAGGAGGAGGGCGCCGGTACTTCCGAGCGCTCACCGAACCGACCGGCCTGGCCACCGTCATCAAGCGTGAGCTCGATGAACAGAACGTGGAAATCTTCGGCCCCTCGACCATCGGCATCCTGATCAGCGCACTGCAGGACCCGGATGCGACGACCCGGCGCAGTCCCGCCCGTCACCTCGATGACTACCCCAGCACCCGAGCCGGACTGACCGACCTAGTCACCGACCTATGGACGGCGGCGGGCTGGAGCGCCGTCGTGGAACTCGCCGAGACATCTGGCATTTCGCCACATGCACTTGTGAGGCTCCAGTCGAAGCGGGGCATAGCCCCGTCATCCTGTAAGAAGCTGTTCGACGTACTTGTACTCCCGAACCGGTTGCGCGATCAGATAGTCGTCAAATTCGAGCTGGGAGACCCGAAAGTCTTCAGGACCCGTCCGGCTCTGCTGCGGCCGGAGATTTCGGGCCGACGCGATGGTGCGAATGACGCTCTGGAGTCGCAGCGCACCGCTGGAGTAGGCACGAGAGCTTCGCTGAGCGAGGGTGCCGAGATGGGGACACCATCGCTGAAACAGGCTGTGCGAGCAGACAATATACATTTTACCGATCACTTCGACCAGCAGCTGCAGCAGTTCGACGAAGCCTTGCGCGCGCGTGTGGCCCTGCATAGGAAATCGCCTGACGAAAGCGTTGTCGAGTCTCTGCGATCAGAAATTCGGGCTCGGGTCCTCGAGGCACCCGACGGTGTTCCTGTAGAGGATTGGCTGTTCGCCATCGTCGATCTGCGACTTACAGCAGATCCCGGTGTTTGGCTCAAGTTCTACCGTGAGATCAATGGGGTGACCCAGCAGATACTGGTCGAAACCGCCCATATCGCTCGTGCGCCGATTTACTGGGCGGAGCATGGTAAACGTCGACCGATGCCAGATACATGGTGGAAATTGCTGGAGGCACTGGATATCCCGGATTGGTATCGAGATCTCTTTGCGGAAGAGTTTCTCTCGGGATTCGATTCGTTCAGCACATGCCCCGAAAAACACCGTGCTCTCGATAGTTTCCTTGCTGCGCGTCGTGTGGTCAAGGGTCTTTCTCAGCATGAGCTCGCGAGAATCTCCGATGTTTCCCAGTCAGTCGTGTCCAAGACGGAGACACGGTCTCCCGGACGAGAGCTGCCCGGTCGTAGCCTGTTCAAACTGGTTGCTTCCCTCGAGATTGCCGGTGAAGATTCAAAGGTGGCCGCGCTGGCGTTTCTTCGGGGACGGCTCGATGCGTTCGACATCGATCCTGCGGCGCATTCCGGAACCGGCAGCCTCGTCACTGCCTGTCGTTGCCGCCTAGGGCTATCGGTGGAGGATTTCGCCAAGCGTTTCGGTATTTCCGACGATGTTGTCACGTGGATCGAGGTCAGCGGCGGGAGGCCGTCTGACTTGTTCTTGCAGAGACTGTACGTCCATCCCGAACTCGGTTTGACCGAAGCTCAGGTTGTCGAGGCGGATGCGTTGCTGACGCACGGATCATCGGTTGCTCTGGTAAAAGCGGCTGCACGTGTCGGTAATAGAGAGATCCTGAACTCCCAACTGCGACGCTTCAAACGTGATCTCCGTCGCCGCTTCACCGGTACCGGAATAGATTTCGATGAGGCATGGGCGGCCATTCAATTCACGGCTCACACCCGCATTATGGAAGCGCCGGACGACGTCCGGATGCGGCAGTGGCTCGAAGAGATCGCCGACTCGGTGCTATCCGGTGAGATCGAGGCCGGCTATGAGCTGGTGGCACCGGCGGAGGTGGACCGGCGGGATGAGTGGGTCCACACCCTGTATGACGTCGTCCGTGCGGAGTTGGCACGTAACCCGCGTGGTATGGCCGAGGCGATCGCACGCGCCCTGTTCAGATCCGAACGAGAGTGGGGCCGCCGGGGTTTCGATGTCGAGTCCGAACTCGTCCCGATGCTGAGCTGGCTGTTCCTCGAGGATCATGACCTGATCGATGAGAGTTCCGGAGAGATCGTCCGCCGTCGTTTCGACGCCGATTTCCGGATCATGGAGGCAATCCTGCGCCTGGTCCTTGGAGAGCGTGTCCCGAGTACGGTAGAGCGAGTCCGGGATAAGGGAAAGCGAGTACCGGATGTGGTGCGCGCCTCCGATTTCCGCCTCGTAGAACACGTATTGCGGGAGCGGGCGGCGAGCGGGCGGGGTGACCGAGTGTTCCGCCGCAATGCCCTGAACGCATGGTTCGACCGGGTCGGCGGCCTCCCCGCTGACGCGGCGGCGCAGCGACGGGAAACCGACGAGGCACGCCGCTACCGACTACGGTCTGGCACCGGCTCCACGGACGACGACGGACTGGACACGCCGCTCGGAGGGCTAGAGGAGCTCGCCGGCGGACAGTCAGGGTCGGCTGTCGATGTGGGCGAACTGCTGCGAGCGGCGCATCAGGGCGATCAGCTCGCTCTCGCGCGGCTGCGGACCCATTTCGTCCCGGAGGTCTATGGGAAGTTCGTGCCCAAGCCCCCCGAGGGTGATCCGTGGCTCGCCTACGTCCTTACCATCGACACCCTGCACAGCGCCCTCGATGCCGTTCTCGATCGAGAGCTCGGTGCGGACCCGGAGCGGGACTTCGAGGTCGCCCGGGCCGAGGCCATCCGTGCCACCCCGCTGGCGGCCGCGTTGAAGGCGCGCCTGCTGCGCGATAGCGGCGCGGCGCTCGCGGGCCGGGCGGATCTCCGGGAGCGCATCGAGAGCACCCCGCCGCATATCGTCGCGCAGGCCATCCGCTGGATTGCCGACGACAGTGATGTCGGCCTGGATGTCGCTGAGCTGGAAGCGCTGCTCGAGCACATCCAGAGCTTCGGGTCGACGCACCGGTGCCTCCGAAGCGATCGACTTACCTACCCCGACCTGGGAACTCTTGTCGCCGACCTGCGTCGGGCCAACGGTTTCACCAGACAGGACGAAGTGGATCGCCTGGCCGGTTTCCGCACGGATGCGACCCGCACGATCGAGGCCTCGGGTCGCGGTGCGATCGATGTTGTCGCGGGAATATTCCAGCTGGTGTGGCTGCCACAACCACTGTGGAATCCGATCGTGGCGGAATTGGCTGATGGACACCTGGATTCGTTCAGCACGTCTGCCGCGGCACACACTACGTTCCACAGCTATATCGCCGCTTGTCGCTGGGCGGCTCGGTCGCCCAGCGACAGTTCGCGACCGATGTCCCGACGGGAACTCGCCGAGCTGCTCGGTGTCAGAGTAATCACGATCCGGAGGCTGGAAACCGGTAGCCGTGGACCCGCAACCGACCCGGAGTTTCGTACAGCCCTGTACCAGGCTCTCGGTGTAGCCGAAGTCGAGTGGGAAGCGGCGGAATCGCTGTTCGAATCCGGCCTGGATGGTGCCCAGGTGAAAGCATCTCTGCGACAGAATGATATCGAACTTGCTGATCAATTGGAGCAACAGCTGGCCCAATTCGATGAGGCCCTTCGTGTCCGGGTAGGCTTGCATGTGGAATCGCCCGACGAGAGTGTCATCGAATCACTGCGATCGGAGATTCGTGCCCGGATCCTCGATGCCCCCGACGATGTTGCTGTACAGGATTGGCTCTTTGCCGTCATCGATCTGCGACTCACCGGAGATCCGGGCGTATGGCTGAAGTTCTACCGTGAGACCAATCAGGTGAGTCAAAAGCAACTCGCCGCAGACGCCCGTGTCGCGCACAGCACAATTTACTCGGCAGAGCGCGGCATTAATCAACTCGCGCCGGAAACGTGGTGGAAATTGTTGAGGGCGCTCGATATCCCGGATTGGTATCGAGATCTCTTCGCGCGAGAATTTATCGCCGGATTGGATGCGTTCAGCACAAACCCAAAAAAGCACCGTACACTCAATAGTCTCCTGCCCGCCCGCCGTGCCGTCAAGGGCCTGACTACGCGTGGGCTCGCGAGTATCTCCGGTGTTTCCCTGAACGCTGTGGAGAGGGCGGAAAAGAGTTCTCCGGGCCAAGAGCTTCGTGGTCGCAGCCTGTTCAAACTGGTTGTTGCCCTGGAGATTCCCAGTGCTGACTCGAGCGCTGCCGCGCTGGCGTTTCTTCCGGGACGGATCGATTCATTCGACATCGATCCTGCGACGCACTCCAGAATCGGCAGTTTCGTCGCCGCCTGTCGTTATCATCTGGGGCTCACACTGCGAGAATTCGCTGAGCGGTTCGGTGTTTCCGAGAACATTGTCACGCTGGTCGAGGTCCGTGGGGTGTTGCCTGCTGCCTCATTCCTGCGTAGTTTGTGCGCCGATCCTGCTCTCGGTTTCACCGAAGCGCAGCGTGTAGAGGCGGATGCGCTATTTGCGGATGGATCGGCGGTGAATCTGGTGAAAACTGCCGCGCACGTGGGTAATGCAGTGATTCTGAATCAGCAACTGCGTCGCTTCGAAGGTGATCTTCGCGGCCGTCTCGCAGCTGCCGTCGCCGGTGTCCGTATCGATGTCGATGATGAGTGGGCGGCAATACAATTCACGGCTCATACCCGCCTTCGGGAGGCTCCGGACGGTGTTCGGATGCGGCAGTGGCTCGAAGAGGTCGCCGATACGGTGTTGTCCGGTGATATCTCCGACGGCTACATGTTGGTGGCGCCGGCGGAAGTGTACCGCCGCGGTGAGTGGGCCGATACGCTGTCCGGCGTTGTCCGTGCGGAGTTGGAGCGTGATCCGCGTGGTATGGCGGAGGCGATGGCATGCACTCTGTTCAGGGTCGAACGGGAGTGGGGCCGGGTTGGTTTCGATGTCGAGTCCGAGCTGGTTCCGATGCTGCGCTACGTATTCCTGGACGAGCATGATCTGATCGATGAGGATACCGGGGAGGTCGTCCGCCGTCGTTTCGACGCCGATTTCCAGATTGTGGAGGCGATTCTCCGCCTGGTTACGGGAGAGATGGCGACCGGGGAGCGAATTCCGGATGAGGTACGTGCCTCCGATATCCGTCTCGTTGAACACGCGTTGCTGGAGCGGTCGCTGGGTGAGAACGGTGATCACGAATCCCGTCGCCAGGCCGCGAACGCGCGATTCGACTGGGTCGGCGACCTCCCCGCCGCGATGGCGGCGCAAAGAAGCGAGATCGATGATGGGACCGCGTCGCTGAAAAAAGCTGTGCGACAAGATAGTGTCCATCTCACCGGTCACCTCGACCGGAAGTTGCAGCAGTTCGATGAGGCCCTCCGTGCGCGCCTGGCCCTGCATGTGGAGTCGCCCGACGAGAGCGTTGTCGAATCTCTGAGATCGGAGATTCGTGCCCGGATCCTCGATGCCCCCGACGGTGTCCCTATACAGGCTTGGCTTTTCGCCATCATCGATCTGCGACTTACCGGAGATCCCGGCGTATGGCTGAAGTTCTACCGTGAGACCAATCGGGTGAGCAAGCAGCAACTCGCCGCAAACGCCCATGTCGGGAGCGCCTCCATCTACTCGGCAGAGCACGGTGGGCATCGAACCTTGCCGGAAACATGGTGGAAACTGTTGGCGGCGCTCGACATCCCGGATTGGTATCGCGATCTCTTTGCGCAAGAGTTCCTCTCTGGATTGGACTCGTTCAGCACGGACCCCAAAAGGCATCGTGCACTCGATAGTCTCCTACTCGCCCGCCGTGTCACCAAGGGCCTGTCTCGGAGTGAGCTTGCGAGTAACGCCGCCGTTTTCCCGAGTACCGTGTCCACAGCGGAAAGTGGTCTTGCGTGGCGAGAACGGCTCGATGACAGGCTGTTCAAATTGGTTTCCGGCCTCGATATTTCTGGCGAAGCCGCGAGTATCGCGGCGCTGGCGTTCTTTCCGGGACGGCTCGATTCGTTCGACATGGATCCTGGGGCGCATTCCAGAATCGGCAGTTTCGTCACCGCCTGTCGTAATCATCTGGGGCTTACGATGCGAGAATTCGCCGAGCGTCTCGGTTTTGCCGAGAGCACAATCTGGTCAATCGAATCCGATAGGGTATTGCCAACTGGCACGTTCCTGCACTGGTTGTTCGCGGATCCCGATCTCGGCTTGACCGAGGACCAGCGCGTCGAGGCGGTTGAGCTGCTCATGGATGGACCTGTCGTGTCCCTGGTGAAAACCGCGGCGCGTGTCGGCAATGCAGTAATTCTGATCCAGCAACTGCGTCGCTTCGAAGGTGATCTTCGCGACCGTCTCGCCGGTGCCGGTGCCGGTGTCCGCCTCGATCTCGAGGCTGATTGGGCGGCAATACAATTCACGGCTCATACCCGCCTTCGGGAGGCACCGGACGGTGTTCGGGTGCGGCAGTGGCTCGAAGAGATCGCCGATTCGGTGCTGTCCGGTGAAATCGAGACCGGTTATGAGCTGATGGCACCGGCGGAGGTGGACCGGCGGGATGAATGGGCCGTCACTCTGTATGACGTCGTCCGTGCGGAGTTGGCACATGATCCGCGTGGTGTGGCGGTGGCGATCGCGCGCACCCTGTACAGGTCCGGACGGGATCGGTGGCGGACAGGTTTCGATGTCGAGTCCGAACTTGTTCCGATGCTGCGCTACTTGTTCCTCGACGATCATGATCTGATCGACGAGAGCTCCGGAGAGATCGTCCGCCGTCGTTTCGACGCGGATTTCCAGATCATGGAGGCTATCCTCCGCCTGGTCACGGGAGAGCGAGTCTCCGATGAGGTGCGCGCCTCGGATATCCGCCTCGTTGAACACGAGTTGCTGGAGCGGTCACTGAGCAGGCAGGGGGAACAGAAGTCCCGGCACCAGGACGCGAAGGCTGAGGGAAACGTGGACTGAGCGACAGCGAAGCCCGGCCTGTGTGGGAAGTCTTCACCGGCCTGCCATCCCCGGAGGCGAAAAAATCTTTCGCCGACGAGTTTTACGCCGCCGATGACCACACGCGGCCCAGTGGCCGGTCCACGCGTCTACCGCACCCGGGCTAGTACATCACCGTCACCTTGCCTGATGGTGAATCCGGGCAGCAGGACGCGTCCGGTGGTTTCGTCTCCGATGCCGCCGGCCCGGCAAAGGGAGCAAGTCATAGCCACTCGATCGAGTACGGCAACTACAACGGCCGACCAGCGGTGTCGAAACGCCTGGCCGTCCCATTCGCATCGGAGTCCGCCATGCATACGGTATTGCGTCTGCTACCGGAGGCCGCGGTACTCAGGGCGGTGTGGGATGTGGTTCCCGTCGCCCGGCGGCCGCTCGAATCCTGCGGAACCCGTCTCGTCACGGAGCGGCTCGACGGAGCCCCGCGACCGGCGCCGATATCGAGCGGCCGGAATTCGCTCGCGCGGTTGTCACCGCGCCGGCGCGACTGTATCGGGATGAGCCGGGCGAGGAGCTGCGCGGCGAGCAGGCGAATGCCCTGAGGGCAGGCGGCTTCTCCGTTGATGATGCGCCCTTGCGGCTGATGCGCGATTTTCCGGTGCGCGTAGCCGACGATATACATCGGATCTTTCCGGAGACCGCACGCGAGATGGGCCTGTTCGCTCCGGAGGAACTCGCGGCCCGCCCGGGCCCGGCACCACCGAAACGTCGGCGGTCCAGGCTGATTTACGGCGACCTCTACTGGTGATCACCGAACTACGTGCCATGATCATCGGCAGCCTGTTGCGAGAACTGGCGGCCCGCCTCGGTGCCGGCACGGCCGGCCGGAACCTGGCCGCTGTCGCCGGTGAGCTCGCCGATGAACTGATCGATCAGACCGTCGCCGGCAGGCAGTAGTTCATGTTCCGCTACCACCTGGCCCGGATGGGACCGGAGCGTAGGAGCTGTCCGCCGGGTGGGTAGCCGCGTTGTCGGGTGCGCCGTGACAGGTGGCGCAGGAGTTGGTCGATTCTGCCCACCGAGCCGGTTCCCGGTTGTGGGAATCGGGCGGTCCCGCGTCGGTGGAAGTATCTGGCCTAGTGGCAAGTGGTGACCTGGCCCGTTGACAGGTCCTGCTGTGAGCTGGTGGGCAACGTGCGCGAGGAGGATCCGGAACTGCCCGAAGACGTGGCCGAGCAGGCACCGGATATCGGATTCCGGCTCGACTCGTCCGATGCGGATTCCGCAGGGGAAATGGCGATCGGGCACTCCGGGGATGGTGAGGATCGGTGATGGCGACGAGGATCGGAGTCGACCCGGTATGGCACGGGGACGCGGCGAAATCGGTTGCCGAGGTCGAGGTGGCCCCTTATCCGGCGTCGGTTTTCGATGATGTGGAAGAGGTAGATCGGGCCGCGGGCCGTGGTCGGAATGGTCCTCCGATTCTCGGTTCCGATTGGTGATCTAGGTGGCTATTCCTTTTCCTCCTGCGGATTTGGCGGGTCTGCTGGGTTGGGTGGGTGGTAGTGAGATCCCGGTGGGGAACGAGGATTTCGCGGAGTTCATGCGGGAGGGTTTCGAGGAGCTGGAGCGGCAGCTTCTCGAGGAGGAGTTGGTGCGGATCGATGCGGCGATCGCGGGGGTGGAGGGGGCTTATCCGGAGGGTGCGGGTGGTGCGGCGATTCTCGCCGGTCTGCGGGATGTGCGTGCGGATGTGGAGCAGGCGGGGGAGGAGTTCGGTCGTCTGGCCGATAGTATTCATGAGTTCGGTGGGGAGATTGTTGCTGCCAAGTGGAACGGGATTTTCGGGCTTACTTGGTTGGCGGGGGAGCTGATCTGGGCGGCGACGTTGGGGCCGGGGGCGTCGTTGGCGCAGGTGGCGGCTATTGCGGCGACTCGGTCTTTCTTCCGGATGATCGGTTTGCGGTTCTCGGCGTTTATTCGGGGGAGGTTGTCGGGTCTGGTTGTCGAGCGGGGTTTGCGGACGCAGTCGTCGCATTTTCTGTATGAGGCGGTTCAGGAGGGGTTGATCGAGTTTGCGCAGGGGATGGTCCAGGAGGTGGTGGTTCAGAACATATTGATGGATAAGGGCTATCAGGAGGGTTACGACTGGGGCGAGCTCGGTACGAATGCGGTGGTGTCGTCGGGGGCTGGTGCGGCGGCGGGTCTGGGTGGTCATTTCTTGTTTCGGGGGGCGGCGCGGTTGCCGTGGGGGCCGGATCGGTGGGGTGGGTTGGCTCGTGGTGCGTTGGTGGGTTCGGGGGCGGGGTTGGTGGGGGCGACTGTGGCGTGGGCGATCACGGGGGGGATGACCGGGAATTGGGCGTTCGATCCGCGGTCGTTGACCGGTGCGTTGGCCGGTGCTGCGCCGAGCATGGTTTATGGGTGGCAGGGTGGTGGGGATTATTCGGGTAGGCGGATCACTCCTGATGACTATCGGCGGGTGCGGGTCGGGAATCCCGGGCTGGGCGACACTGCGGATGCCATCGAGAAGCGGAACAGGCCGGAAGGGCAGTCCGGAGCGAACGGGACAGGTGACTCCGCGGGTGCGGGTGGACCGATATCGTCCACCGCGAACGGGGCGGGGCCGGCTATCGCGGGCCCGGAAACCGAGAGGCGGGGATCAGCGGTTGCCGACGGGACCCGGACGCCCAGCGTAGCGGGTGCCGCGGACGCTGACACCGATGTCGATCCGAATATTGTGGCGGGCCGGGATAATTCGATGACCTGGTCCAAGGCCGATCACCAGGAGAGTGGACGCCCGTTCGGCCCGGCATCCGATGATGAGCAGACGTTTACCGGCGATTCCGATGCCGGTATGGGAGACGCCCCAGACCGGGGTGATACCGGATCACCGACAGGCGCATTCGGCCTCGATACAGAGGCGGACGACTCTGCATCCGCTGTAAGGGCCGGGGGCACGGCCTCGGGAGCCGGTTCCAGCGACCACGGTGAGCGGCTCCCGGGCGGGAGTGATCCGGAGACGGTGGGTTCCGGGCAAGGGACGAGTGCTGGGTCACCGGCAGATTCCGGTCCCGGCGGGGACGAGGGCGGTGCCGGGGTGCCGCCGGATGATACCGGTGCGGTGCCGGGCGGCGCGGGCCGGGAGCCCGTAGATGTGATCGCGGCAGTGGCGAATACGCTCGCGCGGCGGCATCCGGGTGGCTTGATCGAGCCGCCCGATCCGGTGGGTGCGGCCGGTGTGGATATGCGGGCGCTGGAGCAGGTGTTCGAGGGTAATTTCGTTCGGGCGGGATTCGAGCGCGGGGCGACGCCGCGGCAGGAGCGGTTTCGGTTGCGGTGGCTGGCCCGGGACGAAAATCGCCGGTTGGTGGGTATCGGGCGCGGTAAGGCCGAGGCGGCGCGGGAACAGGCCCAGCAGCGTGACGAGGAGATGCAGGCCGAGGTCGACGAGCTGAGCCGGGTGCGGGCGGGTTTGGCGGCGGGGCAGGATCCGGGTGCGAATATCGAGGCGCGGCTGGCCGACACTGCCCGGGTGCAGGGTGTTGTTACGGAGGGTTTGTCCGATGCCGAACGGTGGACGGTGTATGCCGGGTTGGTGGGTGAGCAGATCGTGGAGAAGCGGTCGGCGCGGGAGCGGGCTCGTGCGGGGGAACTGGCTGCTGGGGCGCGTGAGGCGGAGAAGTACGCGGAGTGGGGGGCTGAGGAGAGAGCTCGTCTGCGGCGGCTGGGTGATGAGCGTAAGCGGCTGGGTGATGAGCGTAACCGTATCGATAAGAAGGAGTGGCGGAAGCGCTCGACGTCGCAGCATCTGCGGGAGTCGCTGGAGGAACTCGGGCCCGGTGGCACGCTGGTGGTGGTCGAGGAGTACGCGGATGCGGATGCGTTTGGGGTGAATGCGCGGCCGTATGTGCTGTATCTCGACAGCGAAACTGACACGGTGATGGTCGAGGACGGGGTGTCGGGCGGGCCGGTACCGTTCGATTTCTCGGAGCGGGCCGGTGTCGAGCGGACGTTCACTGCCGGTATTCGTGGTGATGGTTCCCCGATGGTTCGGGGTCCCGGGGGGCGGGGTGATGTGCCGCCATGGCCGGGAAAGCCGGGTGGTGGAGGTGATGGAACAGCGGGCTATGTACCGGAGTCTGTCGATCCGGGAGACAAGGGTCCGGACTTCGGTGTTTCGGTGCCGGGGGGGCAACCGGAGAACTTCGGCATACCTCCGGTCGATCTGCCCGTGGCGGGGAAACGGCCGGTCGGATCGGATTCCGGTGTGGTAAGTGCCGGGCCGATACCGGAGCCGGAAACTTCGGTGCCGGTGGGTGATCTGGACGAGGTCGGGATCGCCGCGATGGTCCCGGAACTGGTGCAGCAAGGGATCGCCTGGCGGACCGCGAAGGATAAACTGAAGTCTTCTCTGTTCGACCGACTGCCCACCGAGTATCGCGATCTCTTCTCAGGGGAGATCTTGGACGGTCTCGGCAGACAGGGCGTCGATGCGCTGCAGGATCCGGGCTCGGAGTTCCGCAGGTATGTGGACGAGTACCACGAGCGGCTGCGGGTGCAGATCAATCGAGTTGTCGCCGGTCTGCCCAGGTGGGTACCAGGGTTGACTGTCGGGACCACTCCGGAATCCGCGCTGGAATCGACCAGGACCCTGCAGGTGGCCGGTGATCTGTGGTTGATGCCGGACCGCCCGGCAGTGCTCACTTCGCCGCTGGCGGACTTCGCGAGACTGCACGGCATCGTCGCGCAGATCCGCGAACTCGCGCAGTACACCAGGTGGATCGAGGCGATCGATGCCGTGGATTCGGCGATGCACCGCGAATTCGCCCACCCGGGTTCCGGCCCGCTGTCCCTGGCGGAATTGCGTGCCCGCGCCGCGGAATTCAGTGCCAAGGCCGCCGCGATGGACACAATTGCCACGACAGTGCGGACGAACGGAGTGCGGCTGCGGAACCTGGCATCGGACTCGGGCGTGCTGTTGAACGTAGGGAAAGCCCCGCGCCGCGATGTCCTGCCCGGTCCGGAGACGGTGGCGCGTCTCCGGCGGGAAGTCGAGGAACTCGAGCTACAGGCGAAGACGCTGCCACACCCTGACCGGCAGCCTGTCGTCGTGCGCCTCGGCTCGCTGACCAATCTGATACGCACCATAGAAACATTCGACACGTGCAGCCTCGAGCTCGAGGAGGCTCTTTTCGAACTGGACACCCTGGCCTTAGCCGGGAGTTCGGTCGAATCCCGGCCGCCGCAGGACTCGCCCGGGAGCTGGGAGGCGGACAGGGCCCTGGAATGGGTCGCTGAAAGCCGGATCGCCGCGTCGGATCTGCTGACCTGGATCGAGTATTACGAACCGGCCGACAATGTGCCGCCCGAGACGCGGCGCAGGCAGTGGCTCACCGGCATCGAGGCGCTGGATCGGGCTGTCCGGTATGCGTCGGCCGAGCTCGAGTTCGCGTCGCGGGCCGGTGGTGACGATGCGGGTCGAACCCGTGCGATCGAACGGATGTACTGGCAGTGGCGGGTCGAGCAACTGGCGGCGCGGGCGAGTGTGCTGGTGGACCAGACCGTCGTCCGCACGGACCTGTTCGACAAGGTGCAGCGGCTGTACTGGAGGGTCCGTTCGCTCGTCGAGGAGTCGGATTTCGGCCGGGACACCGGGTTCGCGGCGAGCTACCGAGCTGAGCTGGACGATGCCATGACGCGGCCGGTGTCTCCGCAGCGTCTGTTATCGCTGGTGGACGACATCCGTGAACAGTTGGTGTGGGAGCATGTCGACCGCGTCGGCCGATTCAGCGACGAGGTGGTGCTCGAGGCCGGCGCCGCCCCTCCGGACCCCGAAGATCAGATCGCTCGGGTACTGATCGACCTCGATGAGCTGGCCGGCGGGCTGGATTCGATGATCCAGGAACTGGGTCTGGTCGAGCGGCAAGTGGACGGTCTCCTCGGACCCGATTCCGCCTGGAAGGTGCTGGACGATCTCGTCCCCGATGCCGGTGATGCGGTCGCTCCGCATCGGCGGCCCGATACCGAGGATGCGGAGTGGGAGCCGAACCGTTGCGGCGCGCGGCTGCTGGGCAATATCGCGCGGGTGTTCGGCCGGGACGATGTCGGGGAACTGGAGGGTGTCGGTGAGCTGAGCGGTGTGCTGATCAGCCGGCTGGAGCAGGCGCTCGCCGGTGATCTGGACGAGAGGCCGGACGGTGACGCGGGTCGTGCGGTGCGGATCCTCGAACTCGCCGAGCTCGAGGCGGGGGTGCGCCGCCTGGTGGCCGCGGGGCAGGAACGGGGCGGGGTGGCGGTGTTCGACCCCATCGTGACCTCGGCCGCACCCGGGGAGCTGGGGCATACCTATCTGCTCGAATGGTCGGTCGACGAGCAGGGTGAACTCAGGTTCCGCCGCTACGACGATCAGCTGCGAGCCGATGCGGAAACCGGGGCGGCGGAGACCGGATCGGCCGGCGCCGGACATGATTTTGCACTTCCCACGGCCGGATTCGGTGGTCCGGTGTTCGTGATGTTCCTCGACGCCGGCGGGCAGATCCAGTCGCCGCCGGGGCGGCGGGGGTTCTGGCGGACGCGGCTGGACCACGAGGATTTCCCGGTCGGCGCCGAGGGCGACGATCTGGATCGGGCCGGCCTTGCCGCCCACGCTCCCGAGCTGGCCCAGCAGCGGTTGCGCTGGGCGGATCGGCGTGAAGTGTTGGTGGCGGACCTGCGTCGGTACTTGGCGAGAACCGAACAGGACGACGACGATGTAACTACTCCGGTCCTCGAATTCGCTCAGCTCTCCGCCGACGAGGTGCTGAAACCCGATTCGCCGGATCGCGCGCGCGCTTTCGCCTACCGGGACCAGTTGCGCAGGGACATCAACGACATCATCTACCGAATACCGGAAGTGGTGAAATACGTCCGCGACCTGGAGATTCCGGACTCACCCCCGCAATCGACGGACCTGCGACAGGCACTCGGTGATCTGTGGTCATGGAAGAACTGTCCGCCGGAGTTGGAGGACGCCATCCGGCGCTTCGCGCTACTGGACGCCGTCGCGGGGTGCGTCCATGACATCGAACAGCTCGACGGCTGGAACCGTGCCATCGACGCGCTCGGCATCGCTGTGCATGTGGAATATTCAGGCCACGGGGCAGATATGTCCGGATACGTGGATGTGCTCGCCCGGGTCGAGGAGTTCGACGCCACCGTTCGAGAGTTCGTCGATATCACCAACGAGGTTACGGCAGCCGAGTACCAATTCAGGTCTGCGTGGGCAGAACACGAGGTGCCTATGCGCACCCCCGAGGAGATCGTGCTCCTGGCGGGCCGGTCTGCTCTAGTGCGAATCAACTCGGAATTGTCAGGGCTGGAGGAGAAGTACGCCGCTCTGTCCGGTGCGTCACGCGTCGACGAAAGCACCGTCGATGAAGGCGACGACAGAGCTGCCGATGACAGCGCCACGATCGCTGACGACATAGTCTTGCGGAAACTGCTGATCTACAGCGCCGCGGACCTCTTGGAAGCGAGCGAGCGCCGGGCAACCGCTTGCCTCGCAATAGATCTCCTCGCCACGGACATCCGTGACACGCAGCCGGTCGTCGCGGACCATTTCGCCCGGCTGAGGGAGGTCGGAGCGCAGCTTATCCGCGAACGAGAACTTGCTATCAGCCTAAGTAGGCTCCCGCAGCAGTCTCCACACAAACCTACCGCCATCGGACCCCCTGTACAGCGGGTGCAGAACTGGCTGGCCGGCTACTCGACGCTGGACAACGCGATACAGCACGCGGAGGCGCTCGTCCGGTTTGCGGATCTGCCCAGCGGCCCCGGTCGGGCACCCGAAACGCAACAGGCCGACGAGGATCTCCGGAATCGGAACCGCACCCGGCTGTCGGAAGCGGTGGAACGGCTGACCGTGCTCGTCACCGATCGGCGTGCCGCGATCGATCGCCTGAACGTCCTGACCGGTGAGTTGTTGGAGTCGGGGCATTCGCTGCAGCGCTTGGGGCATCCGGACGTCACGGAAATGCGTGTGCGTGCCTTGAACGACACGATCATGCCGCGCGTGGAGACCGCCGCGGTGCGGACGTGGGTGGAGAATATCTGGCGGGGGTGGTTCCACGAACACCGCCTCGGCCTCGGGGACGCGGACAGCGGTGATGCGGGGCTCCATGAAATCGAGCGGGGGACCGGCGAGATTCCGGAGGGTTTCCTCCAGGTCGCCCGGAAACTGAGGAAACTCGAAGAGTTGGCCGACGAGTACGATGTCGTGCACCGCAACCTGGGTATCGCCGAACTGGACTTGGACAAGCTCCTCCAACCCACCTCCACCCGGGAGATATTCGCCGCTCTGACCCCCGGTGTCACCGATGCCGTCCTGCCCTTCACCCCGTCCGACACCGACGACCCCGCGGTCGGCGCCGGACCTGTCTCAGGGCAAACCGATCCGGGCTCGGCCGAGCAGGAGACCGCTCGTACGAATTCCGTCGACCCGACCGGTTTTTCCGGTCCCGGATCGTTGCTCGGTCCTGATCTCTGCGGCGCGCATCTGCTGACCAATATCGCGGCGGTCTTCGGCCGGCGCGATATCGGTGACCTCGGACCCTCCGGTGATCTCGACGGTGTGTTCGTCAGTCGGCTGGAAGCGGCAGTGGGCGATCCGCCGGTCGTAGCGACCCGGTTCGCCGATCTGGCGGATGCGGTGGAGCTGCTGCGGTTCTTCGCGGTGGCCGCCGGCGATCGCCGGGTTCGGCACGTCGGTCTCGCCGTATTCGATCCGACCCTCACGCCCACCACTGTCGGGGATCTGGGCCACGCATATCTGGTCGAATTGCGGGTCACCCCTCGGGGGACCGAGCATATGCTGCGCTTCGATGGGCTACTCGGAGAGAACGGTCGCAGCCCCGGGCGCCCGTTCGAGCCGCCCGCTCGGGGTAGTGGCGATCCGGTATACGCGATGCTGCTCGACGAGAACGGGCGTCCGGTGGCGATCCCGGGAGATATTCCGGTGCGCTCCGCGGACTTTCGGGTCGGCGCCGATGAGGCCGTTCCGGAGAACTCCGGAAATGACGGTGGTCTGCCGGAAGTGCACCGAGCGGTCCGGGCGGTGCTGGCACGTCATCACGGTCTGGACACCGATCTCGAGCCGACCGGGCGGGACCCGGTCTCGCGCGCGTGGCTTGCCCGGCAGCGCGGGGGCGCGTTGGCCGCGCTGTGGTCGTGGGCCGGGGAGAACGATCAGGTCGGCGAACTGGTGCGGCACTATCCGGGTATCGGCCGCAGGCTCGCCGAAATCGGCTGTCTGGATGCGGTGACAGCACGGAAGTTGCTACAGGACAGTTTCAATGAGCTGTCGGTTGCTGGAACGAAGAGCGGGAACGAACGGGACCATCTTCGGCGGGCCGAGGGGTTGGTCGGCAGTGTCACCGGACTGCTGGATATCATAGCCCGGAACCACGGGTTCACCGCCGGGGCGCGATTCCTCGCCGCGCGGTACCGGCCGGATGCGTTCCAGGTGCCGGGCTGGACCTCGCGGGGGCAGGTGCAGATATCGTGGACGCTGGGCGAACCGGAATCCGCGGAGACGGTGATCTGGTATCGATCGCGCGTCGGCATGGGTGCCGAAGACGGTGAAATCGCCGGTGATATAGAGGAATATCTGCGCGGCGACGAGCCGGACGACTCCGTCGCGATGATCGTCGTGCTGGATTGCGCCGAGTCGGAGGATCATCTCGCACTCGACCTCCGTTTCCGTGTCGACGCGGGACGGGCGCGGGCCGATGCCGACGATACGGCTGAACGGATCATGCGGGCGGGCCTGGTCCGGCAGATGACGGAGTTCGGCGAACCGGGGGCCGGGCAGCGGCCGCGGGTGCTGCTGGTGGGCCGGCGTGCGGCGGTGGACGCGGTCGAGGCCGCCGGCCTGTTACCCGGGATGGGCGACTTTTTCGACGGTGATCCGGATATCGGGGATCCGCTGCGGGCCGCCACCCGGCGGCCGGGCGGGTCGCTCGAGATGGTCGCGCAGGCGTCCGTGGCGCGCGCCCGGGCGGAGTTCGAACAACTCGGGCCGGCCCCTGATACCGATGCGGTACGGAAGCTGGTCCAGCGTTGCGGACAGCGGGTGCTCGTGCAGCTCGCCGATACCGAACCCGCCCTGATCGCCGGCCTTTCCGGCGTGCCCGCCGAAATTCGTCATATCGCGAATAGTGTGCTGTTGCAGAGGGACTCGAACCCCGGACCGGAAAGTCGCTTCCCCGAAGCCGCCGCCGAGAAGAGCACCGGACTGCGGCGGCTGACCCGGGCGGCACAGGGGCTGCCCGGGGCTCCGGAGGCTCCGGAGGTCACCGTGCTCTCCTTGGACCGGACCGGCCACGGGATGGACGGCGCGGATATCGTCGCGCTCGGTGATATCGAGAAGGCGGCGCGGATCCGCGTGGTCACTCGGCACACGCAGGCCGACCCGGCGGCGTTCACGGCGATGGCCGGGCGGGCCCTGCGTGAGCACCAGAAGTTGCTCGCCGGGCCCGGTCGCACCGAATCGGTCGCCACGCTGTTCTGGGTGGGGTCCGATCTCGGGGTGTGGCGTGCACAGCTGGCCGGGATTCTCGACGGCCGGGTCCATGCCAAAAGCGCCGGTGGCCCGGGTATCCCGACAATCGAGCATCCTCCATTCGATCCCCGGGAGTTCACCCGCGAGAAGCTGTCGCCGCTGCCGTGGGATCCCGGTGGTCACCTGCTCCGGTTGATTTCCGTCGGCCTCGAGCAGCGCATGAATACCGCCCATATCATCGCTACCCTGGGCCGCCTGTACGGCGCAGCCCCGGACGCGACGATGCGACTGCGGCAGGACTGGGCGGAGCTCTATCGCCGGGAGCTGCGGCAGGTAGCCGAGCGGCTCGGTATTACCGAGGCCGATCTCGACGATCCGCTCCTGCAGAAACAGTGGCTTGCCGATCTCGACGGCGAGACCGACGTGCCCGCTGATCTACAGGATTTCCGGACGCTGCGAAATGTGCACAGGGCATTCGTCGAGTTCGATGAGTGGGGTACCCGGATCTCTCAGGTGACTGCGCTGGGCGGGGCGCTCCGGCAGGCGTGGGAGCATTCCCGCTTCGGCACCGATATCCGGGCGGAGTTCGATCTGTTGTCCGGGCTGTCCCAGCGGCTGGACGGTTCGGTCGGGAAGTGGGCAGCACGTGCCGGGCAACTCGACTCTGCGATATCGAACCCCGGAACGGTCGCCGGCGAGCCGATTTCCCCGGACGATTTCGGCTTGACGCCCGGGGTCCGCCGTTGGACCAGCGCAGAGTTGAACGCACTGGACGACCAGGTGGCCAAGAGCACGAAGCAGCTGGCCTTCTATCTGGACGGAAGGTCGGAAGCGTATTCGGATGAGGATCTGGAGCTCGCGATCGGATTCGGCCTGCTGGCACCGCAGACCACGGCCGACTCCGGCGATCCGGGGGAAATCCACCACTTCACCAAGGTCGCCCTCGACTATCTGCAAACGACCCGCCTGCGCGCATTGGCCGACCGGGTCGACGCCGAGGATCTGCAACTTGCGCAGCTCGGCGATTTCAACGACGCGAGCCTGGCCGCGCTGGTCGAGCTCGCGCACGCCCGGCAAGCGGCTCCGGTCCAGGTGCTGGGTCCGGAGTTGCGGCGCCTGCACCTGCGGGTATCCGATCCCGAGGATGCGAATGCGGAATCCGCGGAGCCGCTCGCCACCGCCGCCGAGTTCGAGCGGGCTCGCAGTATGGAATGGGATATCCAGGAACACTGGGTGGCGGCCAAACAGCGCTACCTCGACGCCTGGACCGACCTGGCACGGGCTTATCCCGCCGAGGCCGAACGGGTCGGCCGGTTGTCGGAACCTGCCGTGCTGCGCGAACTGCGCGGCCCGGACGGTCTCGACGATTCGCGAAATGAACTGTTGGACACCCTGGTCGCGGCCGCCGACGAGTTCGGCCGATACCAGGACCTGCGCCTTCGGCTGAACGCGCGCGCCGCGGAGCTCGAGCCGTGGGCGCGCACGCGGGCGGAACTCGGTGACGCGCTGAGCGCGCATTGGGCGGTCGTCGAGCAACTGTGGGCCGAGGCCGGTGTGCCGTCCACGCCGCGGCGTGACCCGGCGGGGGTGTCCGGCAGGCTGCTGGCCGAGCGGGAACAGCAGGTACGCGCCGCGCTACCGGACGTGCTCCCCCCTGAGGTCACCACCGAGCGGGTCGCCGCACTGGCACCGCGCCTGCAAGGCTTCCGCGCCGGACGGGACTACCTGACCGCCCACCGGCTGGTGGAGGCCGTCGCCGCGCTGACCGAGATCGGTGATCGCAGTGCGGTCGCCGATCGCACCGTGCATCAGGGGCTGAGCGAACTGCTCGAGATGGCCGATGATCAGGGTGGCTACGAACTGCGGCCGGCAGGCCCCACGGACGGGATGGCCCGGCACACACCGCCGCCTCCATCGCCGACCGGCCGGGTCCCGGCGGTCGGTGACGGCAGTGCCGCCCTCGCACCTCCCAGCGCCGCCTTCCCGAAGATCTGCGCGGTGGACGCGCAGTCCTTCATCGATTTGCTGCTGGACCGCATCGATCCGACCCTGCCGTCGGTATTCGGCACCAGCGAGACCAGCCGCGACATCCGTGAGAACGGAACCGACCCCCTCGATATCGCCGAGCGGTACCGGGCGAATTGGAGCCCCGGCGGTTTCTCCGAGTTCGGCGAGATGCGGGAGCTGGCCGCTGAGGGTGCCGTGGTGCTGGGCGCGATCGACACCGATTCCGGTGCCCACGCGTTCGTGCTGCACCGCTGGGCCGACGGCCGGGTCTGGGTGCACGTCATCGAGAACGGGGTCCGCGTCGATGTCCCGCTGGCTGCAGGGGACGATTTTCCGGTGGCCGACTGGACGGTGCCGCCGGCCCAGTGGTACGGGATCGTGCTGGACATCGAGGTGGGCGCGGACGGTGTGATGTCCTACACGCCGCGTCACGAGATCCTTCGGGGACACCGCCCCTCCGGTAATCCCGGCGAGACCTACCCCGCGCACCGGCTCGGCGGGGAATCGACCGGACGAGACCGCGACGCCGGACAGCAGGCTCCGAGCCCGGTCGTGGCCGAGGAGCTCGCCGCGGCGGGGCTGTTTCTCGCGGACCTGCGGATAAGCCCGGGCGCCACCACCGATTCCGCCGCGATCCGGCGGGCGGTCACGTTCCTGGACGGTGCGTCTACGGAGTTCCGTGCCGCGCTGTTCGCCGAATTCCCGCAGGTAGCAGGCCAATCCGAGCTCGTCGCGGCGGATGACCGTGACCGGTGCAATCGGCGACTCCTCACCGGCCAGATCACCGACCTCCTGGCACTGTCCCTTGCCGCCGACCGGCGGGCGGAAGTCGACGCCCACCTCGCCGAATTACTGACAACGCGTGACCTGGTCCGCGACCTCGCCGATCAGCTCATGCACAAGGCCGGTTTCCGAGCGCGGCTGCTGACCTTCCCGCAGCCCGGGCAGCCCGGCCCGCTGGTGCTCGAACTGGGGGTTGCGGCCGATCTCGCCGCCGAACAGGTGATCACCTATGTGCCCGGCCGGGTCGCCGACGCGGCGGCGGCGCGACGTGCGGTGCGTGCGGCGGCGGCGCTCACCCTCGAAGCCAACGCCGGTGGGCGCCCCACTGCTGTGACGGTCGTTGTGCGTCGGGGTGCCGCCGATACGGAATCCGTGGTCGGGCAAGTGGTGCACCGGATCGCCACCGTCGCCGCGGCCCGCGAGCTGCGGTCGCCGGAGCTGCCGCAGCCCCGGTTCGAGATCGTGCATCGGGGTGACGGACGTGAGATCGGGGTAGAGATCGCCCGCCGGTTCACCGAACCGGCCGTGGTGATCCGGGCGGACGGCGAACCGAGTGCCGCGCCGGCACGAGAACTTTCGCCACGACCGCGGCCGGAGGAGTTTCGTCCGTTCGTTCGCAAGCCGGAATCGGTGGGGCGCACCGGAAGCCACGGCGGCCGGACGTTCGAACTCGAACTGAACTTCCTCCGGGACGCAGCCCTGGCCGCCGGCACGACGCCGGCGCCCGCGATGGAGTCCGAGAATGCCACGAGGACCGCCGAATTCGTGGCGGATCTGGACAATATCGAGGCGCTGACCGCCGTGGCCAAGGCGCAAATGGAATATTGGGGCGGCCGGGCGGGCCAACTGGCCGACGATGCCGGTCTGATGCGCCGCGTCATCGAATTGGAGACGCTCGCCACGAGAATATTCGAGGCGGAGGCGGAAGCCCGGCGTGGGTACGATTCGACGGATCGGACCCCCGAGGTAAATGGGCTCCGCGACCAACTCACGAGCCGGGCTCGCGAGACCGTGGAATGGGCCGCCGAACGCAAATATACGTGGCAAATCGGAGATTTCGCGCCGAGCCGGGTGCTGGGGCCGGCAACCCTGCGGCTCGCCCGGGAGTTCACGCGACAGCTCGCGGAGTTCGCGACCCCACCGGACCTGCAGCCGGGCGGGTGGACCCACCGGAATGTGGACGCACTCGCCGAGCGACAGCGGCAACTCCACCGGGATCGTGACCTCCGGGCCGCGCACCTCGGTGAGCTGATCGGCTATCCGCCGGCACTGCTCACACCGGAGCACGTGGAGGTGCTCGCCGAACGACTGAGTCGTCCGGCCGCCGCCGGGCATGCCGAAGCCGACCGATTGCGTCATGTGGACCGTGAGCTGATCGCGGGTGCGGCGTTTCTGGCGGGCACGGCACGAGCTGAAGGTCTCGCGCTGCTGCACGGTGCCACGGTCTGGACCCGGGCTCAGCTGGCTGTGCTGGACCAGGAATTCCGTAAATTGGCGCGCGGCGCACGCGAACTACGTGAAATGGCCCGCGACGCACGGGAGCTCGGTGACTACGACTTCGCCCAGGAGCCGACCGAGCTGAACCGCCTGCGGGAACTACGCGGGCGGCTGTACAGCCCGGCCCCCGACCTCGAGGAATTCGACCGGTTCCACATTTCGGCCCGACTCGATCTGCTGATCGACCTCGCCGAAACCCGGCAGCACCTGGCCACCCGCGAAACCGCCCTGGCAGAGCTCGCCGGGCAGGTGGAAGACCTGGCAGCGCAGTACTTCCAGGCACGCGAGGCCCTGGTTACCGGGTCGGATAGCGGGGACGGCGCCGTCGGGCGGACGCCCGAGATAGAAGCGGCCCTGGAGCATGCGCTCGGCCCGGTGCTCGAGGCCGTCCGCACCGCCCGGCAGCCGCTGAAGCTGCCCCCGGCCGCGCACCCCGAGGACACCGTACCTTCACGATCACCGGCAGTCGCCGCGCCGCAGGGCCCGGTATCGACCGGACCGGACCGCGCCGCCGGCAAGCAGGCTCGGCTCGATGGCGATCCCGACAATCTTCCTCCATCGGCGGAAAGGCCGCGGGACGCCTCGGATACCGAGCAACCGGGGGTGCCGGAGGAGCGTCCCGCGGCGGGTCTCGATCCTGCGGAACTCCGAGTATCCCCGGACACCATCGAGTCTGCCGCGGCCCGGAAGATCGATCACTGCGCCTGGCATCTGCTCGGCAATATCGCCGCGGTCTCCGGACGGGACGATCTCGGGGATCTGGGGCCCGTCGGTCTCGGCGGCGCGCTGGTGAGCCGGGTGGAGCCGGTGCTGGGGCCCGGTCCGGACGGGGAACCGGTGCGGGCGGTGTGGATTCCGGAGCTCGCCGAGCTCGCGCCGGTGCTGCGGGATATGGTGCGGTCCGGCCGGTCGCGAGGTCTGGTGTCGGTATTCGATCCCACACTGACCCCGACCGTGGGCGGTCCGATGGGGCATACCTATCTGCTGGAATGGCAGTCCGACGGGCCGGACGGTATCCGTTTCACACGGTACGACGGGCCCGCGGCCGCCCCGGATCAGACGCCTGCCGGTGCGGAATCCGCCGCCGGACGAGATTTCGCACTGCCCGCCGAAGGGACCGGAGATCGGGTTCTGGTGGCATTCCTGGATCAGAACGGCCGGGTCGAAACACCGCGGCGACAGCCCGAATCCTGGCGGTCCAGAACGGACGCCGAGGATTTCGTGGTCGGCGCCGACGACGCGGTGCCCCCGTCAGCGGGCGACCCGGTGCCACCGGCACCCGTACTCGGCGAGCCCGGCTGGCGGGTAAGGCGAGTACGTGAAGAAGTCGAATTGGCGCGGGTGCTGTTTCACGATCCGGAGGTCAGGCAGGCCGCGGTGTCGATGCTGCAGCACCTGCGTGCGGTGTTGATCGAGATGCATGCGCCGGACCGGACCTCGGAGCAGATCGAGCGGGTCGAGGATGCGTTCTATGCGGTCGGGGGAACGCTGGGGCACGGGCAGGTGGCGCGGTCGGTGTCGCTGGACGAGCTGGCGGCGACCGGCAGTGTCCGGGAACTGATGTGCGCCGTGCAGTATGCGATGTGGTACAGCGCGGAGATCGATCCACCGGCGGGACCGACGCTCGACGACGGTGTGACCGAGCTGCTGAACCGGGCGGACTGGGCGGAGACGGCTGCCCGGCTGGGACTCGATACCGAGGCACTGGGTGCGATGCGCGCGCGGATCGTCGGGGCCGATCCGTTGGGAACGGTGGAATTGCTCGATGTCGCCGAATTCCAGAAATGGGCGCGCAGCGACGAGGATCTGCCATTCCTGGCGGAGCGTGAGCTGAGCGAGGCGGACGAACGAATTCCCAGTGAGCGGTGGCAGAGACGCCGGGTATGGACGGTCCAGGATTGGCAGCTGCTGGGGATGCCGTTGTCGTCCAGAGAGTTCGCGGCGATCCCGGGACCCTTGACCGCGCTCGAAGTAACTCGGTTGGAGCCGGGCGATCTGGAGTTGCCGCGAACTGCTGACGGGCGGGTCGACGAGGACGCGCTCGAGGATGCGCTGCGCGCGGAATTCGAGGCCCGCGGTGCAAAGTTCCGCTTCGCGCTACCGCTCTACGAGTTCGACGAGCAGACCGGTCGCCGGGTGCGGGATGCGAACGGGAACGCGGTGGTGGCCTTGGTGCGGGTCTACTGTGCGGATCGGGAGGTCACTCCGGAGGAGGCGCAGCGGCTGGATCCGAACAAATATGCCGTGCCGCTTCCGGCGGACAGGGCGACTGTCGGCTCGCTCGCTGTCGACATTGCCCGGGACGGGGAATGGTTCCGCTCGACCGCGGTCGAGCGGGGGTTCCCGGTGGTATCGGCGATTTCGGGGACGGCGGCCCGGTTCGCATCGCGTTTCCTGTGGCTGAAACCGCCGGGGGTTTCGGATAGGGCCTACCTGGGTGCAGTGCTGGCCTTCCTGATGCCGGAGCATCATTCGCTGTACGAGCTGGTGCGGGCGATGCAGAACTTCGGTCTGCAGGTGGTGGACCCGGCGGTGTTCGAGGCGGCCGATCCGGTGGATGCGCTGTATCGGTCGGTATTCGACGCGTTCGGCCTGCCGATGCCGGAGGGCGGTGCCCGGATCCGGCCGATCTCGGCGGATCGCCATGCGGCGGCGGGTATCGCTCCCGGCGACCTGCCTCCGTCGGCGGAAAGTCCGCGGGGCGCCTCGGATGCCGAGAAGCCGGGGGACCCGGAGGAACGCCCAGCCGATATCGGCGACCCCTGGACGGCAGACGGTTACGCGCCGGCACCCCTGAACGCCGACGAGCAGGCACAGGTAGCCGAAGTTCGGCGCCTGCTCGGCGGGACCGGGCCGGTGTTGCCGCTGCGGCACACCCATGTACCGGGCCTGGCGCTGGTCGCCGAGGCCGAACCGGACCTGATCGCCGGACGGGCCGGTATACCCGGCGACCTCCGCGACCGGGCGAATCGGGTACTGCTGCACCGGGTACCGACTGCCGACCCGGAACGGGCCGGAGGGCGGGCACACGAGTTGCGGCGGCTGGACCGGGCCGCGGCGCGGCTGCCCGGTGATTCGGTGGTCCGGGTCTTCTCGCTGGACTTGCACGGCGACGGCACCGACCTGGTGGTGATCGGCGATATCGAACGCGCCGACAAGATCGTCGTCGATGTGTCACCCGGGGCCACGGATCCGTCCGTTTTCGCGGCGGCGTCGAGCCGGGCACTGGAGTACTACAACGGGATGGCCGCCGATCCCGGCGAGGGGCCGTCGCCTGCCGTGGTGTTCTGGGCGGGCGCCGATATCGGTGTGCTGTACGAGCAGCTGTCGGCGATTCTGGAGGCGCGGGCGGTCGACGCGCTCGACGACGGCGCCGGTGGCCCGGGAGTGCCGAGCGAACTGCGGTTCCTGGTCGACAGGTCCCGGCCACTGCCCGATGATTTTCCGGAACCCGCACTGTTCCAGCTCCTCACCGACGGCCTGCACGAGCAGCTGCGGCTGGGTTTCCGGCTGGAGTCGTACCTGGACGCCAACCCCGGACTGGGGTCGTTGGGGCGTGCGGAATGGGATCGCCTCTACGGTGAACTGCTCCCCGAAATCGCGCGGCAGCTACAGGTTTCCGAGGCCGACATCCGCGATCCGGTACGGATGGACCAGTTGTGTCGCGATGCCGCGGACAACCCCGACGGTGTCTCACCAGATCAGCTGGATTTCTTCGCTTTGGACAACCTGCGCACTGCGGTGGCGGAGCTCGAGCGGTGGCGCACCAGGGCCGAGCGGGTGATCACCCTGAGCCGGGCGCTCGCTACCGCCCAAGCGCACTACGCCGCCGGGTTCGATACCCGCTCGGAACTGGAGATGCTCGGGGATCTGGCAGCGGAACTGGATAGGCAGGCCGGGGATTGGTTCACCGCGAGACGGGAGCTGCATCGCCCACCGCGTCCCGGGACGGTGGCCGGCCGGCCCATTCAGCCGGAAGTATTCGGCCTCGACCCACGTGCCCGGCGCCAGACCGGTGCCCGGCTGGCCGCCCTCGAGCAGGCGATCGAGCTGAACCGCGAAAAGTGGTCCATATATATCGAGCATGCGATCTCGGACGAAGAGCTGGCGTCCCGGGTCGCCGCGCGGGACGTGCGCGGGGATCTCGACGCCGGACGCCCGCGCCGGTTCCGTGATCCGGCCGTGGCCTATCTCCAGGCCGTTGAACTGCATAAACTGTCCGTCCGGGCCGAAGCCGCGGATCTGATGTTCGAACAGCGCACCGAACTGATGGACGCGAGCCTGGCCGCCGTCGAACAGATCATCGCGGCCCGGCCCGAGGCGCCCGGCCTGGGCGCGGCACTGCGGGAATTGCGGCAGCACTTCGCGACGCCGGGCGATCCGCAGCCGCACACACTCGACGACGCGGCCTTCGAACGAGCCACCGAGGTACTGGAGACCGCGCGCCGGCACTGGGCGGAAGCGAAACAGCATTCCCAGGATGCCTGGAAGGAATTGCGGGGGTATCCCGACAACCCGGAACCCGGTCGGTTGCCCGATTTCGCCGACCTCCGCGCCGAGGATGCACTGGACGACCTCGACGAAGAGCACGAGGCCCGGCTCGACACCGCCGCCGCGGCGGCCGATGTCTTCGCGGTCGCGCAGCTGCTGCTCGATCGCCTGGATGCGAAGGCGCAGGACCTCGAGCGGTTTGCCGCGGCACGTAACGCTCTCGCGGGAGCGGACCAGCAGACCGATCGCCGGGACGAGATCGCCGCGCTGGATCGCGATATCGCCGCCGGACTGGCCGAACTGATCCGTATCGGCGAACATCCGGGCGCTCCGGGGATCGCGGCCGAACCGGCCGCCACGGAAGGAGCTATCCCGGCCGTCGGTGACGGCAGTGCGATGCCGGACCCTCGAGCGAAGGATGTTCCGAAGATCTGCGCGGTGGACGCCACGGCGTTCATATCCCTGCTGTTGGGTATCGACACACCGTCGATACCGTCGATATCCGGAGCCACCGCCGGCGGGCAGCAGATCCGCGAAAAGGGTACGAGCCCGTTCGAATTCGCCGCGAACCTCGGGGCGAATTGGCGTAGCGGCGGTTTCGCCGGGTTCGAGGAGATGCGCGCCCGCGCCGAGGCGGGCTCTGTGGTGGCAGGTGCGGTCGATACCGATACCGACGCCCACGTCTTCGTCCTGCACCCGGGGATCGCCGGCGAGGTCTGGGTGCACACCCTCGTCAACGGTATCCGGACCGATATGCCTCTGGCGGAGGAGTGGACGCCGGCCGAGGGCCGACTGTACGGGATCGTCTTCGCCTCCGATGATGTGGACGCTGCCCGCGCCTATACACCGGAACATCCGATCCTCGTGGGCGACTACCCGGTGGGGGTCGCGGGGTATGACTTCCCGCGCCATGGATTGGGCGGAGAATCCGGGGCTTCAGGATCCGATCCCGCCGCGGGCTATGCGCCGCCGACGCCTCGGCCGATGCCCTGACCAGTGCCCGGGACGTAATGGGCGGTGCCGACTGCTGTCGTGCTACGAGATCGGCCGCTGGGCGGGCAACGTGCCGGCGGTTCAGGTCCTGGACTACTTCCCCGGAAGTATCGGTGCCGGCGCACCCGTACGGGACACATCGGAAACCGATGGCCCCGACCCCACGGATGCCATGGTGGGTTGACCAGCTCCTGCGCATGCCGTTGGTGACCGCGGAACAGGTGCGGCCCTGCCGTCATTGACGTTCGTCACGGATCGCGGCCACGACCGCGGCCGTCGCCTCTGAGATCGCGCCGGCCAGCCGGGTGCGATCGGCCGGTGTGGCGACCAGCGGATCGCCCACCGGGATCAGATAGCGACCGTCCTCGCGCAGATCGCGCCAGTGCAGACCATGGCGGCAGATTCCTCGTGGCCCGAAGCGGGAGTAGCCCTGGATCACCGTGATCGTGCCGTGCCCGGTCACCGGGATGTTCAGGAACTGTTCGGCCAGCTCCTCTTCGGACTCCTCGAAGGTGCTGATGACCGCCGAACGGCCGTATGCGTAGTCCATGGTGGTATCGGCGGCCGGTGAGCGCAGTATCGTCGGCTCCCGGGTGCCCGCTCCGCTCTCCGGTAGTTCGGCGGCCACCAGCTCCGACAGCGCCATCGGGTCGGCTTCACTGATCACGTATCCACCACCGTGCCAGACGGTTTCGCCGGGCAGCTGTTTGACGAGGTATCCGGCGTTACCGCGCCGCACGCCCAGCAGCCGGATCCGGGCCGCGGCATCGCCGGGGTCACCGGTCCAGCCGTGGACCACGATCCGGATGTCGGGCCGGGCGATGATCTCCAGTATCTGATCCACGGCGGGGTCCAGACCGGTCCGCAGCTGTTCCCGTACAGCTGCTTTCTCGGACCGGAAATCCTCGTAGAGCGGGGTGCGACTGGTGAAGATGAACGGTTCGGGCAGCAGATCGGCCTGATCTCGCTCCCAGGCGACCAGGAATTCGAGGTCGGAGAGTTTCCAGGTGTGGGTCATTCCACTACGGATCTGGTGAAGGTGAGAGGCTCCCCGAGCGCCTGGTCGAGGTGCTTCTTGGACCTGAGGTATTTGGCCTGCTCGTGTTCCTTGTCCTGCTGCCCCTGGTTTCCGGCGCCCTGGGCGGGAGCGCCCGGTGCGCCGTTCATCGGTGTGTTCGACCCGAGCGCGCCGACTGCCCGCGCGGCGGCCGACATGCCTTCCAGGCTGGCGCGGGGGAACAGCGCGGGGCTGCTCCGCAGCGGAGGCGCGGCCGGACTGGAACCGCCGGCTCCGGTGCCACCGGAAACCCCACCGCCCGAGGGCAGTCCACCGGACCGCAACCCATTCGCCTGCGGCATCCCGGGGATTGCGGGCATCCTCGGGATACTTCCCGGCTGCGAGGCCTGCTTCAGTGCCTCGTCCGCGGCTGATCCGGCGTTCTGCAGTCCCTGTTTCGCGAGGTCGGACAACTGCCCTGCGCGGTCGGTGGACCCGGCGGCCGGGCCAGGGGTACGGGGCGCGGCACCGGTAGGTGTCCGGGCGGCAGCGGATTCGACCGGAGGATAACCGCCTCGTACGCCCGGACCGGGTGCGGCCCCGGCGGGTACGTCCAGCGCACCGCCCGGTTTCGAACCTCCCGGCGCGGTCGGTGCGCTGCCGGCCGGGACGGTGGTCCCCGGGCTGCTCGGGGCAGTGGTCGATCCAGCGGGGACTGTCGCGTGTGGTGGGGTGTCGTGCGGAGCGCGCGCGGTGGTGGGCAGTTCCCCGAATGCGGGAAGGTATTCCGAGCTGTTCTGCACGCCTACTACGTAGTTGTTCTCCATGTTCTGGCGGTGGATGGCGAGCTGCCGGGCAGTCTCCGCCTCGGTCGCCGCGTCTGTCGCCCCGGACGAACCACCATAGGGGCTGTAATAAACCTGCCCTGCCTCGTAATAACGCTCCGGTGGTTCCGGCGTAGTGGGCATTCCCTTGGCAGTGTTCTTCAGCCAGCGGGAGGTGTAATCGAGATTCCCGCCGAACGATTCCATCCGGACGGTGAAATCCCGGGTTCGTGCGTGATAGTCCTGCACTGCCGCTTTCGCCGCTTCGGCACCCGCACCGTCCCAGAGACCCTCCGGCATTCCCGTCAGCCGATCGGCCAGACCTTCGACGGCTTTGCCCATTTCACCGGCCACCCATTTCCACATCTCGGCCTGGTGGTAGACGGGTTTGACTGCCTTTTGGGTGGAGACACCCAGATCGTAGAGGTCGCGCCAGAGCTGAACATACGGATTCTCCGTGCCGCCACCACCTTCCAGCGTCTCCTGCTGCAGCGACTTCGGCCGCGCCTGGTTGGAATCGTCGAAGTAGAGCATGCTGTCGTTCACGTCAGCGGGCCGGACCAATTCGCTTGCCTCGACCGGTTCTCCGGACTCCTGGCCGGCCTCAGCGGTATCGGTGAGATCGCGGGCCCCCACGGTGGTGATCTCGGTATTGGACCCCTCGCTGGAGGTGGCCGGTTCGCGGCCCTCGTTCGGTGGTTGCCGGGAGACTTTTCCGGGTGCGGCCGGCGGACGGATACCGTCGAGCGCAGCGCGCATGGCCTGCCGGGCCGGGCCGGGGAATTCGGCTGCTGCCCGGTCGTCGGAGTCGAGGTAGTTCCGGCCGGCTCGTTTGAAGGTATCGAGCATTTCGCCCAGTACCGTACGGAAACTGTCCATGACACTGTTGATGGTGTTGGTCGTACCATTGATCTGGTTCGCCAGATACCAGCCCGATGCCAGGTGGCTGAGTTCGCTCAGCCGGCCCATATTCGAGATCTCCTCGCGGAGGGCGACCACTGTGCCCATCACGTCGGTGCATTCCTTGGCGGCGGTCAGCGCGGCGGCCGGATGGAAAACCACGCGACCCTTCGATGCCTGCGCGCCGACCTCCTTCCAGGGATCCTGGTGAGTTGCCCGGATGAGCGGACCGATTGTCACATCCGGGACACTGCTGACGTCGGGTGTCCGCATCGTGGCTCCACTCGTCGGCGCGGCGGCCGCGGTGGCGACCGGCTGCGTTCCTCTACTCCTATCGCCCGTTCATCCTGGCACGTCAGAGTGGCGAGACCCGGTGCCCGACTTCCCCTCGCTGGAGATGATTCGGCCGGACCCGGGTGACGGTTTTGTACGGCCCCCAGCCCTCGCGCACTCGCCGAGGAACTCAGCGGGAGTCCACCGGCATCTCGGTCCCGCTGAGTGTTGTCCGGGCCCTTCTTCGTGGGTGGTTAATCGGCGGGCGTGGCACCTTCATTCGCTTCTGAATGACTACAGTCAGTGATACATGTTATTGACTGTAGTCACTGAAATAAGATAGAACCTACCCATGGTGGAGGAGCTCGAGAACGTGCAGGGGCGTGCCGCGCGCCGTGTGCGGACACGTGAACGTGTGCTCGGCGCTGCTGTTGCCGAGTTCCGGCGCGCGGGCACCGCGGAGGCCGATATCGGCGCAATTGTCGAAGCCGCGGGTGTCGCACGCGGAACGTTCTACTTCCATTTCCCCAGCAAAGGGCACGTCCTGCTGGAACTCGAGCGACGAGAGGAAGCGCGGCTGGCCGAGCAGCTGGAGCGGTTCCTGGCCCGCCCGCACGATCTGGAATCGGCGCTTCGGAAGTGGGTGGAACTGGTTCCCGCCCTCGAGCGCCGACTGGGCCCGGTCCTCTTCAAGGACATTCTCGGACTGCACTTTTCCACGACTCGGCCACAGGACGAGGAGTGGCGAGACCATCCCGCGATCGTCCTGCTGGTGGACGAGATCATTCGCGCCCGCGACGCCGGGGAAGCGCTCGCCACAGTGGACCCGTTCCACAGCGCCGTGTACTTCCTGCTCGGGCTGTACGCGCTTCTCGCCACCACCGGCTCGACGCCCACCCGAGCCGAGATGCTCGACAACTACGTGACCACAGCGCTGCGCGGACTGGAGCCCAGATGAGTCCCGAGATCCGGACCGGCTTCGAGCCGACATCGTCGAACAAAAGATCACAACGGAGGTTTCATCATGTGGCAGGACATCGTGCGGCTGGTCGTGGCCTGGGGTGCCATGGGTGCGGTAATCGGCTTCTGGTACTGGGTGATGCGCAATATCGGCACATTCTGACGGCCATGCACCGCGAAGTCGCTCGCCGAGATGTTGCAGGTGATCGGCGGTGAATCGCCCCGGACCCGCTGATGCCGCGGTGGTCGAGAGAGGCTGCGCCGGAACAGCTGTCGCGTTCTCCGAGGGCCGGCGTCGAGGTGCGCGGCTCATCTCGGGCGAGAACCGGCGGTTCGGCGTCAGCGGGGCCCTGAACACGGTGTTGGTTCCCTATCCCCACCTCACGGCCTCGTGGACCCGGCGCACAGTGACCTGTGGCGTCGCGCTGCAGTGCGCTCCATCGAAGGAGCAGATAGCGCCGTACCCCCTGCACGAGCTTTCCTCGCGGGAACGCGGGTGTGTATCGCTGATTGAAGGAGGGGTCGCCGCGGCCTGGACCGCCGGGCAGCTTCCCGGATTGATCCCGGAATTACAGAGGCAGCTGCCCGATCTTCCGATCCTCGCGCCCGATCTCACCGGCCCCGAGATCATCGAACAGGCGATCCGGCTGGCACGGACCCGCACCGCGATAGTCCCACACCCGCTGCTGGGCGGACTGCCACTGACCGACCGCCCCCGCAACGGAGCCATGGTCCTCGCGCGCCGGATGTACGGTCGAATGCCCTGGACGAGTTCGCGCACCGACGCGCACCGGGCCGTATCGGTCCCGGTCGGTGGGGACGGCGGAATCCGCAACCCCAACCTCCCTCCTCCGAGTAGACCCGAAGACGAAGAAATCGAGATCCGGCCCGACCGACGCGCCGGTATCCCGTACCCCGAGTGGAATGCCTGGACCGAAAGCTTCCTTCCCGACCACGTGGCAGTTCTCGAGCGCGCGCACTCCACCAGTGCCCATCCGGTGGTGCCGGTTCCGGGCGATATCCGGCGCTGGTTCGAGGAACGCACTCATCGCGCGATGCGGTCCGGGCTGGAGGACGGCTCGGATCTCGACGTCGACCGCTACACCGGTTACTTCGTCGATACTGTCACCGGCGTCGAGGCGCAACCGAAGGTCTTCCGCGAGCTGCTGCCCGATGTCCGGGACGTGACCACTGCCGTTCTGCTCGACGGTAGTTCCTCCCTCGGGTCACATGGTGGGCGCGTATTCGCGCTCGAGCTGGCCTGTGCCGACGCGCTGTGCCGGGCAATGACACTGGCCCGGGAGAGGCACGGCCTGTTCGTCTTCACCGGTAATACCCGGCACCGAGTCGAGGTGCGCTGCCTGAAGGACTTCGACGACAAACGATTCGCCGATCCGAGCACGATGGGCCTCACCACCGGTGGTTACACCCGGCTCGGCGCGCCGCTCCGGCATCTGACGAACCGGCTGCTCGCGCAGCGCTCCGAACGCCGGCTGCTCCTCGTCATCGGGGACGGACTGATCTCCGACGAAGGATACGAAGGCCGCTACGCCTGGGCGGACGTCGCGCACGCCGTCGAAGAGGCCGAGGAAGCGGGAATCGCGCTGTACTACATCGGAATCGGCCCTGTGCGGGTCGATCCGCTGCCCGAAGTCTTCGGGCAGCGACGATCCCAGAGAATCCGGCGCGTCGAGGAGCTTCCTCGTGTCCTGGCCCACGTTCACCGTGAGCTCGTTGCTCGAGCACTGTAACCGAAGGGGTTCTATGACCACCGATCACTATGTCGCCAACGGTGGTGACATCGAATTGTTCGAGAGAGCGTTTCACCGGCAGCTACCGGTGATGCTCACCGGCCCCACCGGCTGCGGGAAAACGAGGTTCGTCGAGCATATGGGCGGCCTGCTGGGACGTCCGGTGGTCACCATCAGCTGCCACGACGATCTGACCAGTTCCGACCTGGTCGGACGATTCCTGGTTTCCGGGGGAGACGTCGTCTGGACCGATGGACCGCTGACCCGCGCGGTCAAAGCTGGCGCAATCTGCTATCTCGACGAGGTGGTCGAAGCGCGGCACGATTCACTGGCCATCCTGCACTCGCTGACCGACCACCGCCGCACCCTGTACCTCGACCGTGCCGATACCACCGTCGCGGCGCCGCCGTCGTTCATGCTGGTCTGCTCCTACAACCCGGCCTACCGCAGCTCGCTCAAGGATTTGAAACCCTCCTTCCGGCAGCGGTTCGTCACCCTCGCCATGTCCTATCTCGACCCCGACCGCGAAGCGCAGGTCATCGTGGCCGAGACCGATATCGCACCCGCGGCCGCACAGCGCCTCGTCCGCTGCGCGAATGCCATCCGTGCGGCCGACTCGGTATTCCATCTCGAACCACCGTCCACGCGAGTGCTCGTCACCGCCGGTCATCTCATCGCCGGCGGTATCGACGAGATCGCTGCTGCGGAATCCTGCATTCTCGCTCCTCTCGGCACCGATGGAGTGATCAACGAAGGCCTGCGCGAAATCGCGGGTGCCCACCTCGCCGCCGGCGATTCACTGTCGGCGCGTACCCCGGTAGGAGGACCACGACCGTGAACGACCAGGACCGACGACGACGGCGCGCATTGATCGCCGTCCAGATCTTCGCCTACGGATTCCTGTTGGCGATGTTCCTCATCCAACTGCATATGTACTCGGTCCGGGACTGGTAGGAGCGCCCATGAATATGCCGACCTTCCGGTTCCGGCGTCCCACCACCGCCACCCCGACCGGCACCGTCACCACCGACAGCTACGACCGGCACCACGAGGACTCGCGCCGCGCCCAGCGGGAAGCCGACTGGTGGCTCACCGGCGGCACCCTGCTGATGGGCACTCTCGTCCTGGGAATCGTCGGTCTACCCGTATTCTTGCGCGGGGTCTGGCTGCAACGCCGCGCCCAGCAGTCCGGGTTGTCGGTGCGGCCGATCATCGTCACCCTCATCGGCTATCTGGTGATCCTCGACGCCGCACTCAACAGCCTCGGCTGGGCACTCGACCTCATCGCCAACCACACGTTGATCAACCGGGTCATCCTCACCGCGTGGGGCAACTTCTTCGACGCCGGCTACTTCTGGCACTACAACGAACTGTGGATCGGCGGCGCGGGAGCACCCGGGGAAAAGGGCTGGGAAGTCGCGCTCATGCTCACCGTCTTCCCCATGCGGATCGCCGCGGGTATCGCCTTCCTGCAGATGAAGCGCTGGGGACACCAGTGGATGATCGTCACCTGCTGGTTCGGCATCGTCATCTGGATCGGTTACACGTTCAACATGACCATGTACGCCGATGTGCGTTACGACGGGGTCGTGCTACCGGTGATCGGCTGGTGGCTCTACGACATCTTCTACATCACGCCGTTCCTGGCGATCCCCTATCTGCACACCGTCAACCGGGAAATCTTCTCCGACTGACTCCCCACTGCCACCGAGGTATCAATGAGCACCACACCCGCGGACCAGAAGCCCGACGACCAGGACCTGCCCCTGGGCACCACCCCGCCCTACGCGCGGATGCACAAATGGCTCAAACGAGGTGTCTTCGTCTGCCTGTTCGCGCTCGTGATCGAGGGCGCGTTCACCGTTCCGGCGCTGGCGCTGTGGTACGGCTGGCCGACGCTGTCGTTCACCGAGATCTGCAGTGAACTGATGAAGGTCCGATACTCCGACGACACGGTCGAATGCGAACATCCCTATCCCTTGTCCGGGCCGCCGTTCGGCGGTCCGCCCGAAGCCGCCGGCCAGCAGACCGCCGAGGACGAATGGAGTATTCAGCCGAAGCCCGGCTGGGACCGCATCGGCTTCCGCGAACTGGTGCAGATCCACGAGGACCGGATCGCACGGCAGGAAGCACAGCAACAAGCGCCGACGCCACCGCGGTAGCGATTCCTTCGGTAGGTGGACGGTCAGGGAGCGGTCATTCCGTGCAACATCGTCGAGACGTAACGGGCCAGCATCGGTTCGCGGATGGCTTTCGTCCGCGGCGTCGTGATCAATAGGGCGTACAGCCCCAGCAGGAAGAACATCGCATTGTCGAACGAGGGATTCCGGTCGTTGGTCTCGCCCTGCGTCCGGACTTCTTCGATCTTCTCGACCACCGCCACCACGAACGGATGCTCGGTCCACTCCTCATCCGGAGGTTTCGTCGTAGAGAAGTGCAACGCCAGGAAATCCTTGAACAACTGGACACCGAGCCGGCGTTCGAGTCCCCGCACGACCCGCACCGTTTCTTCCAGAACCATGTCCAGGCCGTGCGGCTTTCGCAGCGCGCGAGAAAGATCGGCCGCCATCCGGGCCTCTTCTCGACGTTCGAGTTCGAGCAGCACATGTTCTTTGGTGGGGAAGTGAAAGAAAAAGGTCCCGTGCGCGACGCCCGCCGCCGATACGATCGCGCCGACCTCCGCCGCGGCGATTCCGCCACGCTTGAACTCCGCGATCGCGGCCACCAACAGGCGTTCTCGCGTCTGCTGGCGCTGCAGTTCCCGTGCAGAGGGCGTAGATTTCGGCGACATAGCGCGGTGACATTATCGCAATCCACTGACCGCGGTCAACAACGCCGCAGGTCAGCGTACAGGGGCGAAGCGGCCCGAGGGGACCGGCGATCGGGAACCGTCCGCCGCAGGGATGAGATCATCGGCGGTGAGCCGCCGCAGCCGGATTTGAACCGCGGGCCTGAGGCGGTGGGCACGGGCAAGCGGTTGCCTTCGAGGTGCTGCTCACGGCGTATCCTGCCGCACCTCTGAGCATGAGGTGTCGGGACTGTGGCATGATTGTGGCCGAGCACGGGTTGTTGCAGTGATCGCTCGGCTCGCAACGGAAAGTAAATCAAAGTATGTCGCAGGGCAGTGTCAAGTGGTTCAACGGCGAGAAAGGCTTCGGGTTCATCGCGCAAGATGGTGGCGGTCCCGACGTTTTCGTCCATTATTCCGAGATTTCCGGCTCCGGGTTCAAGTCCCTGGATGAGGGACAGCGTGTCGAGTTCGAGGTCGGGCAGGGCCAGAAGGGCCCGCAGGCTCAGAATGTCCGCGCCATCTAGGAGCTGACGAACCGGAAACCCGCGCCACGGCGCGGGTTTCTTGCTTTTCCGGGTGATCTGCTGCCCGGGCCGAACACTGTTCGACAAGGTAACGGGCTCGGCGCGGGTATGCCCCGCCGAGCAGCGGCAGGAATGTCAGTGTTCGAAGTAGTCTTCAGTGCTGACGTGTGGATCCGGCTCATGCGTGGGCTCTGTTCCGCGTTTGAACGAGATGGCGAGTAGGACCAGGGTCGTCGCGATCACGATGTGCGCGGTGAGCATCACCAGCATGGGGAGGGCGAAGCCCTCGTTGGTGAGAATGCCGTGGTCACCCACGCAGTAGAGGGTGTAGTTGGTTGAGGTGCCTTCGGAGTCGTGGAAGGTGTCGGAGACGACCACGGGTTCGGTGACCGCGTATGAACAAAACAGGGGCGCAGTGAGTTTCGCTTCGCCGGGCCAGATGGCGACCGGCACGACGATGCTGAATGCGCCGGCGAGGAGGCCGGCCGAGAGGCTCGTCACTACCCGGGACATCGGCTACACCTGCTGGGCTCGGAGGAAGACGCCGGTGTAGTCGAATTCGGCGACCACCTCCGAGCGGGCGGAGGCCACGTTGGCGACGATGCGGATATCGCGGCCGAAGCGACACACCAGGATGGCGGTGACCTGACTGTCGGGTATTTCGCTGCGCGCGCGGGCGGTGCCGACTATGTCCTCGATACGCGAGAGGCCGGGCACCTCGCTGATCGTGAAGTTCTCGCTGTCCAGGTCGTCGAAGGAGGAAACCCGCACCGGGCGTGGGGCACTCAGGTCGCCGAGGGTGAAGGAGTAGTCGTCCAGCACGCGGGACAGGCCGGGCGGTCGGACGCGCAGGTGGACAGTGGGTTCGCGGGCGGTGAAATCGCGGTCGGCGAGAAAGCTGGTCACCTGGGCCGGCTGGTTGTTCACAACGAGCCGGAACTGGGTGGAGTTCGGTGCCGTGAGGAGCATGACATTCACATCCGGGTCTTCGGCACCGGTCCGCTCTGCCAGTGCGGCGATGGCGGCCTGCGGCAGTGCGCTCACCAATCCACCACCGCGTGCCCGAATCCGGTCCTCGAATTCCGCGCGGTCCACCGCGCCGATGCATCCGCTGGTACTGCCCAGCACGGCCAGGCACAGCAGAATGCGGAACCAGTTGCCACGGTGCATGTCCTGAAGATTATGCGTTGCGAGCCGATTGCGCTGGGGACGCTGTCCGGCTTCGCGTCGATTTGGTGATGCTGCCGACCCGGACATGGTGGGGAGGATCGCCGGGGATCGGGGTTCCGGTGGCGATATCGGCGACGCCCGAGGTCAGGACGGTGGTGGCGCCATTGTCGGTGAGCGTGGCCAGAGCCCCGACCGCGCCGGAACGGATCAGCGCATCGAGATCATCGCGCACGGTATCGGTTCGGACGGCGGCGACCGGGCGTGCGGAGGCGGATTCGACCGGGTTCGTCGTGCAGGCGGACAGCAGAACCACGGCTGCGCAGGCCGCGAGAGCCAGGACATGTATACGCATGAACCGACGGTAGGTTTCCACGCCCGCGAACACATCGGACCGCAGTACCGCAGGCCATCGGACCGGGGAGCCAGAGAGCCACGAGGAGGTTCGGGGTACCGAGGTGGTCAGGGGTTGGCCTTCGCGAACCGCTCACTGTCGTATGGGCCTGCGACCGATTATGGGGTTTCCCCTTCGCCTGTGACGCGTCGGTGGTCCTCGCGGTTTCGACAGCGATCTTCTGGGAATCGCGTTCGGGAGCCGAGAGGACTGAGGAGATGACCGTGCCCGATATCGAGGACACCACCGGCAGCGCCGCCGGTCCGCAGCGGGTCGTGATCGTCGGTAGCGGATTCGCCGGATTCACCTGCGCGCGGAAACTGTGCCGGATACTGGCAGGGGCGGGGCGTGAGACCGAGGTGGTGCTCGTCACGCCCAACGACTACATGCTGTACACGCCACTGCTGCCCGATGTGGCCGGCGGCCTCATCGACCCCCGGTTCGTCGCCATTTCGCTGGCCGACGCCCTACCCCGGGTCCGGTTGGTCGTCGCCGAGGCCGAATCGATCGATCCGGACAACAAGACCATCACGGTGACCAGCCAACACCATGGCCCACGTGAGCTGTCCTGGGACCGCCTCGTGCTTACCCCCGGGTCGGTGACCCGGCTGTTCGATATCCCCGGCCTCGCCGAACACGGCCGTGGCCTCAAGACCGTCGCCGAGGCGCTGTACCTGCGTGAGCAGTTGTTGCGGCAACTCGAACTCGCAGACCACGAAGAAGACCCCGAGGTACGACGTGCACGCCGCACCGTTGTGGTGGTCGGCGCGTCATATGCGGGCACCGAGCTGGTCGCCCAGTTGCGGGCCCTCGCCGATGCCTACGCCGCGCGCCGCGACTTCGAACCGTCCGAGGTCCGTTTCGTTCTGCTCGATATGGCCGATCGGGTGATGCCGGAGGTCGGCGAGAAACTGAGCGACAAGGTGCTGTCGGTCCTGCGGTCCCGGGGTATCGACATCCGGCTGGGGATATCGCTGAAGGAACTCACCGGCGATCATGTCGTGCTCACCGACGGCACGACCATCGCGACCTACACCGTCGCCTGGGTGACCGGTGTGACCGGCGCGCCGGTACTCGGCACCCTCGGCCTGCCGATGGAAGGCGGCCGGCTGGTCGTCGAACCCGATCTGCGGGTGCCGGGCCGTCCCGATGTCTTCGCGGGAGGTGACGCGGCCGCGGTCCCGGATCTGACGAAACCGGGCAAGATCACCCCGCCGACGGCGCAACATGCCACTCGCCAGGGCAAGATCCTGGCCCGCAATGTTGCCGCGAGCCTGGGCATCGGTGCGGCCGCGGTGTACAAACATCGCGATATGGGGCTGGTGGTGGATCTGGGGCCCGGATTCGCCGTCGCCAACCCGGTGGGTCTTCCCCTGTCCGGTTTCCCCGCGAAGGCGGTAACTCGTGCGTACCACACCTATGCCGTACCGCGCGGCATCAACAGGTGGGCGATCACGATGGCGTACCTGACCAACGCGGTCACGCCACGCCCGCTGACCCTGCTCGGCCTGGTCAGCCCGGAAGAGGCGAGCTTCGGCAGTAGCGAAGGCATCCCGAAACGTACTTGAACAGCACTTTCTGCGGTTGATCGCGGGCCGGGACGGGGTACTCCGACACCAGGCGATGCCGGGGTGCTCGGAAGATCCATTGCACGGCCGATCTGAGTTCGGGAGCCGTACAGCGTCACTCTCGATAACCTGGTCTATATAGACAGGTGTCTAGTTATTGCCTACTGTTCTCGTGTCAGGGCTTCGACCAGCGCTGGTCCGCCGAGCTCGGAAAGTGACCTGGGATGGTTGATGGTGACCGGTTTCGTAGTGTGGCGGGAGCATTGTCCGCCGGGGACGGTGAGCGGACTTCGTTCGGAGATCCGGTGACGGCTGCCGATGACGATCGAGGTCCGGTTGCCGGCAAGCTGGTGATCGGGGCGAGTGGGTTTCTCGGTTCGCATGTGACCCGCCGTCTGGTCGAAAAGGGTGAGCAGGTCCGGGTGATGGTCCGTGAGACCAGCTCGCTGCGGGCTTTGCGGGGGTTGGATGTGGAGGTCGTGACCGGGAGTATCGAGGACGGGGAGTCGCTGCGGGCTGCCATGCGGGGCTGCGACACCGTGTACTACTGCGTCGTGGATGCCCGGCCCTGGTTACATGATCCGGCGCCGCTGTTCCGCACCAATGTGGCGAGTCTGAACATCGTGCTGGACGTGGCTGTCGAGGCGGGTCTGCGGCGTTTCGTGTTCACCAGTTCCGTGGCGACGCTGCCCATCGGCGACGGAGTGCTCGACGAAACGGCCGGGCCGCACAACTGGACCCGCGCCGGCGGCGCTTATGTGCAGTCACGTGTTCGGGCGGAGGAACTCGTCCTGCGGTACGCACGCGATCGTGGGCTGCCCGCCGTCGCCATGTGTGTCGCGAACACTTACGGCGAGGGTGACTATCTGCCCACCCCCCATGGTGCCTTCATCGCGATGGCCGCGCGCGGGAGACTTCCGGTCTATGTCCGGGGTGTGGGTGCGGAGGTCGTCGGAATCCGCGATGCGGCAGAGGCTTTGGTGCTGGCGGGGGAGCGCGGGCGGGTTGGGGAGCGCTATATCGTTTCCGCGGGTTTCCGGAGTACTCGCGAACTGCTCGGGATCGCCGCGTCGGTGACCGGGGTGGCTCCGCCGAAGTACGGGATACCGCGTGCGGTGCTGCCGGTGGCCGGAATCGTGGGCGAGTTGGTCGCGCGCGTCCGCGGCCGTGACAGTCGTATCACGCGGGTGACGATGCGTCTGATGCATATCATGACCCCGCTCGATCACCGGAAAGCCGAACGGGAACTCGGATGGCGGCCGCGGCCGATCGAGGAGGAGATCCGCGAAGCGGCGATCTTCTTCACCACCCGCCGTCGCCGTCGGGAAAGCTCCGCCCGGTTGCCCGCCCAGACGCCGCCATCGACGGAAGAAACCGGCCCCGACGGCAACGGCCGGAGGTGACCACCTGTTGCACTTCGCCTATGCGGTGCCGCCACTCTTGGTCATCGTCGAATGGGACGCGAGGCCGCGGTTGTCCACCCAGATGGTCGAGACGCCGCCGGAGGCGCTGCGTGTCGGTATGCCCTCCGCCCAGAATTCGCGGATTGCCCGCATCACGGCGTAACCCTGTTGCGTTCGCACCGGGCGAGTAGCCGTCGGTGCAGTAGCATCCTTCGCGCAAGGCGCCGATCACGTCTGTTGCGCGCACCGGCTGGGCGCGACGAGCGGGCCGTGGGTGTCACGGCTCGGAGCCGACGTGGCGTAGGGACCGAAGGTCGCCGGATGCGGACGAACTCCTCGGCGTCGGTGCGGCACAGTGCCGGCGCTCGGGACCTCGGCCCGGTATTCCGCGCTGGGACCGCCGAACAGGCAGCGGTAGTCGACATCATCTTCGAGCAATAGCGAGCACCGGCGCCCGATATCCCGAGAATGGTCGTTCGGCGATGTCCGCGCACGACTCCGCGTGCGTCACCGGCCTGAGGTCCATGGCGCAGGTGGCGACTGCCGGTGGCCTGCACGGCCTGTCTACATGAGTGGAGGGTTCCCGGATGCAGCCGCTCCTGGCACTCTGAGTGCGACAATGGCCTGATGGGTTGGCCGGATTTTGGAAACTTTTCTGACTCAGACCTGCTCGTGTGGCATATACCGATGCAATCCGATGCTGTGCCGGTACTTGACGCTGAGGGTATCAGCCCACCCGAAGCTTGGGTGGAGGCATTGAATGCCGTTTCGCGGGACCTTCGATGCCTGCAGTACGGGGGCCGATTCGACAGCAGTGATTTGGTTTGGGAACTCTCGATCGACGGTGGCTACACCGTTGGGCTGGGGTGGCTGCGCCCCGGTAGGAGCGATTACTGGGTCGCGCGTGGAGACGTATCGATGGATGCATCATTTGCGGTGGCAGCCGTATGGGCGGCTGGTCTGGCTCAGGGGCAACTCGTCATCGGCCGAGAAGTTGTGCATTGGCCCAGCAAAGGTTGGAATCTGCTAACCGCGCAATCGGTCGATGAGTTGCCTGTGTGGGTTGATACATCTGACGGGTCGGTTATCGGCAATATCGGGATGTTGTGCGAATCAGAAACCAATTGGTAGCCATCCGCGTACAACCGTTCGCCGCACCGTATCCCGGTCCGGAAGGTCACCAGAGCCGGTGCTCACAGCTGTCTCGCCACCTGCCATGCCGTATGAATCGCACCTTGAATGTAGTCGACCTGCCCGGCATCCCCCACCACGTACACTTCGGGAACCACACCCGTAAGTGCCTCGGCGAGGGGCGCCTCCGCCGAAACCTCGGAAGCGACGACCACCATATCCGCCGGTGCGGTCGACACCGTGTCCCCGACCCGGAACTCGACTCGATCCGGGGTGATTCGCTGCACGGTCGCACCGCGGTGGAGGCGTACGCCGGCCTCGCCCGCGTGCCGGACGGCGGTCCACCGCCGCGGCAGTGCCATCGGCACGCCGAGGTGCGCTCCTTCCTCGAGCAACGTCACGTTACGTCCACGTCGGGCCAGGAAATCCGCAAGTTCCAGTCCGACAAGCGAACCACCGATGACGACGACGTTCTTGCCCATCGGCAGGAATCTGGGGGTGACCGCGCGGATCGCGGCGGGACTCTTGGTGATGCCGGAGAGCTTGCCCAGCGCGGCGACGGCCCGCAGCAGCGGTGGTACCTGCGAGACATCACCCGAGCCGGTCATCAAGGCGCGCAGGGTATCGCCGGTGTGCACGTGCGGCAGATCGCTACCGGGAACCGCGGGCCGCTCGCGGACCGCACCAGTGGCGACGACCACCACGTCGGGGTTCAGCGCCGCGATCGACGGGGCGGTGGCCTCGGTCTTCAAACGTATATCGACGCCCGGCCGCGCCACCTGTACCGCGAGCCAGTTCAGGAGCCTTTGGTTGTCCGGAGTGGTGAGAGCGGAGAACCAGAGGGTGCCGCCGAGCCGATCGGACTTGTCCAGCACCGTGACCCGGTGTCCGCGCTCGGCGGCCACGCGGGCGGTCTCGAGTCCGGCGGGGCCCGCACCGACGACGACGACGTGCTTGCGTGCGGCCGTGCGCACCAGCGGAAGTAGCGTTTCGTTGCCCAGCGCGGGGTTCACTGCGCAGAGGGGAGTGTCGTCCCAGAAGTTCTCCTGCACGCACACATAGCAATTGATGCAGGGACGGACCTGCTCCGGTGTCCCCGCCCGGAGCTTGTTCACCAATTCCGCATCGGCGAGCAGTTGCCGTCCCATCGCCACGAAATCGGCTCTGCCTTCGGCGATCGCCTTCTCACCGACTTCGGGCAGCACCCGGCCGACGGCGATCACCGGAATGGACACGGCCTTCTTCACCGCGGCGGCCGGCTCCATGTAGGCGCCGACCCTATCGGGCAGGGGACCGTCGGTGAAATCGGCGAACGGATTACGTCCCCACCCGGTGACATGGATGGCGTCGGCGCCGGCCGCCTCGAACAGTGCCGCCGCCCGCGCGGCCTCCTCGGTGGTCAGCGCGCCCTCCTCGCCGAACTCACGCCCGGCGACGCGCACCAGGATCGCCAGCGAATCACCGACCGCCGCGTCGACCGCGCGGATCACCTCCACCGCCAATCGTGCGCGGTTCTGGAGTGATCCGCCGTATTCGTCGGTGCGCTTGTTATCCGCGCGGCTCAGGAAGGCGCCGAGTACATAGCCGTGCGCGACGTGAATCTCGACCGCGTCCCCACCGGCGTCACGCACCCGCCCGGCAGCGTCGGCGAAGCAGCGCACCAGCCAGTCGATATCGTCCCGGGTGGCCTCGTGATACGTGGGCTTCTTGCCGCCGGTGACGGCTCCCATCTTCCGCAGTTCACCGGGAGTGTTGTCGGCCAGCGCGGACAGGTCGGACGGCCCGCCCGGCACCGACGGCACCAGCAGCGGGCGATTCTGGACGGTGTCGATCCGGGCGATCTTGCCGTGGTGCGTCATCTGCACGCACAACTTGCCGCCTTCGGAGTGGACGGCGTCGGCCAGAGCTTTCAGCCCGGGAATGAACCGGTCCTCGGAGAGGCCGGGTTCCTTGGTGCTGGCGCATCCGACCGGGTAGGCGACGGCGCAGGCGCCGGTGATGATCAATCCTGTCCCGCCGGCCGCGCGGGCGGCGAAATGGTCGATATCGGCCTGTTCGATCTCGCCGTCGTCGCAGAGGTTCATATCCATCGCGGGCATGACCACGCGGTTGACCAGGGACATCGGGCCGATGCTCCCGGGAGCGAGCAGGTGCGGGAAGGTCGGGGTGCGGGTCACGGGTACAAGTTAGATCGCGCGGCAGCATCGGGATGGATCCGACTCTCGATCACCGAGACCGCCACGGACCCGGATTCGGTGCCGTGACGCGTTCGGATACCACGATGTGGTTACGCGGTCGCGGCCGGTGGGTGGACCGGGCCGGAAACTCGTGCCGTGGGCTTATCGATCTGCTCGCGGAGGATATCGCCGTGACCCGCGTGTCTGGCAAATTCTTGGATCATCGCGAGCAGGGTCCATCGCATGCTGACGTTTCCCTCGCGGGGATTGTGCTTGGTGTCGTCGAGGTCGAAGCGGGAGGCGATCGCACGTGATCGCAGGCTTGCGCGCTCGAATTCGGCGATGACATCGGCCAGCGACTCGTCGGCGGCGACGGTGAAGGTGCCCTCGTCGCGGCGTGAGTAGCCATCGCATTCGGATTCGTCCAGCCCCGCCCAGAACCGCTGGAACCAGATCCGCTCCGCGGCGGCGGCATGCTTGATCAATGAGATCGGTGTGGTCAGGGACGCGACGAGATGTCGGCGGGCATCGGACTCGGAGAGGCCGCGTGCGGTCTCGATCAGTGCTTCGCGGTTGCTGTCGAGCAGGTTGTCGATGAGAGCGCGCTCGGTTCCGGTGGTGATTCGGTTGGTACTCAAAGGCGTTTACTCCGTTCGGTGGATCGGTCGGGACCCTTTCGATGTGCATCGAGCGGGTCCGAATGAGGGTGGGCTGTGCGGCCTCGTTTCGTCGGATGGCCACGAGACTTCCGGGTTCAGGGGGAACCGGAGAGAGGATGAGGGCGTTCGATTCGCTCGCCGAGCGGATTCGGCGGGGAACGTGCCGGGCCGGCTATGTCGAGACCACAGCTCGGACCTGTCGAATGGGCCTACTGCCCAGAGCCAGCATATCGCACCGTGGCGGCTCGCGGTGCGGGCTCATGACGGCTGCGTCTACCAGGTGACCGGGATCCGGCGCACACCATGAACGCCCAACCTGTCCGGTCGCATCTCGAGCCCGGTGGCCGGAACCGCGAGCCGCAGCTTCGGGAACCTGGAGATCAACGCGGGTATTGCGGTTCGCATTTCGATGCGGGCGAGGTGCGCGCCGCCGCGACCGGTACTACATCGATGACGACACGTGGCGCCGCACCACGCTGAATCTGGCCCGCGCCGCCGAGGAGCGGGTCAGGGCGGCGCGGTACGGCGCCGAAATGCTCGGTACGACAACGCCTGCGGGCGCCCGGCTGACCGAGATCGGCCGATACCTCGACTATCTCGGCCGGGAGATGGTCGAGGTAGTCGATCGCTGGCGGCGGTAGTGCGGCCCCGATCGGTGCCGGAGTTGGGCCGAATTACAGCACTGCCTTGAATATCAGCGTGACCACCGCCGCCGCGACAGCGAGAGCCACGGAGATCGCTCCCCAGGCCGGGCCGGTGCGCGCCCAGGGGCGGCCGGAGTCCACGGACAGCCGGCCGGGCCCGGTGAACGCGACCGCCGCCGCGACGACCGCGAAGAGCAGGCCCAGTTCGTAGCCGCCGAGCAGTCCCTTGCCGAAGCCGGTGTGGACGATGACGATGGCGGTGCCCAGTACGACGGCCGCGGCCAGCGGGGTGAACGCGCCGAATGCGAGTAGTAGCCCACCGACGAGTTCGCTGAGCCCGGCCAGCGTGCCGAACACGCTGCCGGGGTGGAAGCCCATCTTCTCGAAACCGGCGTTGTTGGCAGCGAGGCCGTCGCCGCCGAACCAGCCGAAGAGCTTCTGTGCGCCGTGGGCCGCGAACAGGAGTCCGAACGTGACCCGCAGAATCAGCAGCCCGATATCGGTGGACGTGGTTCGATCCGGAATCGTGGTGTTATCCGCGCGGTCGAGTGTCGTAGCGGCAGTCATGGGAACCCCTCATCATCGGTACATCATCGGCCACGGCAGCGAGCGACCCAAGATCAACACAGTGGCAAGGTAATCCTAACCTCGGTTCGTGACTTTTAGGGGTGCCAGAGGGGGAGCGCGGCCGAATGATGATGTGGCCGACGCTGTTTGCGGCGAGATTCGCCGCGGCTCGGCCGTGACCCCGGCGGGCCGGGCTACCATAGCCCGGTGAACGGTCCCGGCGAGTCGGCCACGGCGGCGAAGATACTCGGTGCTGTCGTGGAGATCGTCGAATCCGACGGCTACGACGCGGTGCAGCTGCGAACGGTCGCCAAACGGGCCCGGGTCTCGCTGACCACGATCTACCAGCACTACAGCAACCGCGACGCGTTGATCCTGGCGGCGGTGGAGGCCTGGATGGCCGCCAATTCCTACACCGACCTCGCCTCACCGCCACCGGACGAACCGCTGGCTCATGGGCTGATGCGCCTGATCGAATGTGTCTTCCAGCCGTGGGAACGCAGTCCGCGGATGGCGGCGGCCTTCTACTATGCCCGCGTCACTCCCGGCGGTCACCGACTGGACAGTCAGGGTTTCGACGCGGTCGTACCGGCCGCCGCCGAGCTCCTCGACGGTCTGGATCCGGACTATGTCGCCGATATCGCTCTGGTCATGATCAACCTCTGCTACGCGATGGTCGGCCGGCTGGTCGACGGGTCCGCCGACGTGCCCACCATCCTCTCGTCGATAGAACGGGTGCTCCATCGGCTGACCAGCGATAATTCGCAGCTGGCGGTGCGCAGGCCGCCTCCCGGCGGGGCGGCGGGCGGCCTGGATTTCGCGCAGTTGTCGCCCTACACCCCGCGCCTGAGCCCGCAACCGTCGGGCGCCGCGCCCTCCGAGTAAGAGGTCTATCGCCGGCGGCTTGCCGACCAGAAGAGTTCCTCGCCCACAGTGGGGTCGTATCCGGCTCCGGTGGCCTCCACGGCGCGGCGCTTGAACGCCAGGCCCGCGCGGCTGACGCGGTGGCGGGTGAGTGCCGCGTCACCCTCTGGTTCGAGGGATGCGCCGCCCCACAGATAGGTGGCCTCGGTGCCACGGTCGAGCCGAGTGCGGACCGCATCCCGGACCCGGAGGTCGGCGGAGTACAGCCCGGCGCATACCGCGAGCTCGTCGACATCCGCCGCCCAGTCGGGAAGACGGAGGGTCTCGTCGAGATCCAGGACTTTCGCTCCGACGATCTGCAGTGCTCGTGCTCCGTCGCCCCCCGGGGCGAGTGCGATGGTCTCCCAGCCCGCTGTGCTCCGGTCGAAGAGCCAGCCGCCCAGCCGCAGCACCGCGTCGGCCGCGGACGGTGTGACGATGACGGCGCGATTGCGCAAGGGGCGCCGCCTGGGCGACCAATTCTGGGAGGTGGGGGCGGCAGTGCCGGTGGGGCCGTCGGATACAGCGAGTCGAACTGTCATATGTGCCATTCCGTCCTGATCGAACTGCTCTGCTGTGCGGCACGGCCGGTGGGCGCCGTCCGGATCCCGTGCTGATCCGATATCCGCCGGCAGCCCGGTCCCGTGCTGGTTCGGCGCCCGGCCGCCGCACTCAGCAGCATGACGGTAACAAGGTTATCCGCAGTTCGTGGTGTATTCGGCGGACTTGTTCCCGATTGCCGGGTCATTCCGCCGAGACCGCAGGTGGCTGTCAGTTCCAGTTGTCGATTTCCACGTCGTCGGGAGCCGGGGCGCCCCGGCCGGTCTCGCCCAGGGATTTCAGGCTCATGAGGAAGACCGCCCATTTGGTGCTGCAGTGGTACATGAACTCCACCGGCTCCCGCCAGCCCGAATGTTCGAACAGGACAATGGTCCAGTCGCCGGAGCGGTCGAGTTTCCAGTCGATATGGGTGCCGATCCATTCTTCGGGACCGCCGACCACCTCCCAGCGGACGTGCCGGTCGGGGTCGAGGTCGCGGACCTGCATATCGAAGCCGTCGGCGCCGAAGCGGAATTCGAGGCGTCCGTCGAGTTCGTCGCCGGTGCCGGAGGTGTCGGTAGTCCACCAGCCGGCGAGGCCGGCGGTGGTGGTGAGGGTCTTGTAGACGTCGGAGGGTGCGGTTCGGATCCCCACCCTGTGCAGGATGTTCACCATGATGTGTCCTCGTTTCGGTGCGAGTGTTCTCGGGGGTCTCACTGATCTGCGGCGCGCCGGTCCTGCTCGCGCTGGATGGCCTCGGCGAGCCGTTTGATGCGCTGGAGGCGGGCGTCCCAGGTGTTGCCCACGGCGGTCAGTTGGGCGACCGCGCGGGCGAGTTGTGCTTCGTCCACCCGGTAGCGGCGTTCGCGGCCGGTGGTCGTGCCGTGGACCAGCCCTACGCGGTCGAGTACGGCCAGATGTTTGGTGACGGCCTGGCGGGTCACGGGGAGTCGTCCGCTGAGGCCGGTAGCGGTGCCCTCGCCGTCGGCGAGGAGCAGGTCGAGCATGCGGCGGCGGGTCGGGTCACCGATCGCGGACCACAAGTCGTCGTCGACGGTCGTGGTCACGGGGTGGACACCAGCCCGGTGATGTATGCGCCGAGCCGGGGAATGTAGAAGTCCCAGCCCTCGCTGTGGGCTCGGTAGTGTTCTGCCAGTTTCGCGGCTTCCCAGCCCATTTCGCGGAAGCCGGTCTCGGTGAGGCGGATCCGGGTGCCGGTGCCGGTAGGGATGAGTTCGAAGGTGACCAGCAGTGACGCGGTGGCGTCGTCGACTGCCTCGCCGGGGTAGCACCAGCGGAAGGCGAATACTCGGGGCGGTTCGGACGTGATCACCTTGATCGGGGACACGTCCTCGCGATCACCCCAGACGAGTTCGCCGACGGCCCCGGGGACGGGTTCCACGGTGGCGTTGTCGCTCCACCACTCGGAGATGTGTTCGGGCCTGCTGACGACCTCGAACACGACCTCGGGGGACGCGTCGACGTGAATTTCGCGTTCGATGCTGCCGTATTCCATATCCACTCCTCGAATTGCAATGATTGGTTGCGTTTCACGCTAGTGGGTATCCCCGCAAAGAGCAACCATTGGTTGCCTATTTGGGTTTCGGCATGAGAAACCGCCGGCACCTCCGAGGGTGCCGGCGGATGTGAGGCCGGAGTTTGTGCCCGCAGGCGACCGGATCAGTCGGAACCAGCGGAACTCTGTGGATCCTTCACTTCGCGCAATGCCGTCTGGAGTTCGCGGCGCAACCGGTTCGCCGTGTCCTCGTCGCCTGCGTTCTCGGCGGTGGTGATGTCCTGGTTCAGCTGCGCGATCACGTCCTGGTCGGTCATCGTCCGTTCATCCTTCCGGGTCGTGGACAATTCGCGGGGCGCATACCCCGAGGCGCTGTAGGCAAACCGGCGGGAGCTCCCGGACTCGACCGGCGCGCCGCTGAAGTGCTGCGATCGTCGGTGCCGGGTGCGAGGATCAGCCCTATGAGTGGATCCAAGCGGGCGCGCCTGCAACCTGTCGCGCAGGGCGCCGCGGTCACCCAGCTCGAGTTGTTCTTCGACCTGGTTCTCGTCTTCGCGTTGACCAAGGTCACCGATCTGGCCGCCGACGAGACGACCGCCAAGAACATGCTGCGCGCGCTGCTCGTCCTCGCGGTGATGTGGTGGGTCTGGATCGCCTACAGCTGGCTCGGCAACGTGATACGGGCCGATGAGGGCCTGGCCCGGGTGGCGATGTTCTTCGCGATGGGAGCCGCGTTCATCGCGGCGCTCACCATCCCGGAAGCGTTCCACGACCTGCCGGGCGGCTGGTTCGGGCCGCTGGTGTTCGCCATCGCCTATCTGGTGGCCCGGCTGGTGCATCTGGTGATGTTCTGGCTGGCCAGCGCCTCGGACCCGGGTTTGCGTGAGCAGGTGATCCGCTGGGGGCTGGGATCGGTCACCATCGGCACCGTACTGCTGGTCATCGCGGCGATGACCTCCGGCGCAGTGCAGATCGCGCTCTGGATCGCGGCCATCGCCGGCGATATGCTCTGGACCCTGCTGGCCGGTGAGGGCTGGCGGGTCAACTCGGCGAAGCATTTCTCCGAACGCTACGGATTGATCATCATCGTGGCGCTGGGTGAATCGATCGTCTCGATCGGGATCGGGGTCGCGGCGCTACCCATATCCTGGCCGATCACCGTCGGATCGCTACTGGGACTGGCGATCTCGGGTCTGCTGTGGTGGGCGTATTTCGACGTCGCGGCGCTGTCGGTGGAACACGCGCTGGCCGCCGCAGACGGTGACCGGCAGATCAAGATCGCCAGGAACAGCTACACGTACTGGCATTTCCCGATGATCGCCGGAATCATCGCGCTGTCGCTGGGACTGAAGAAGGTGCTGTACTACGTCGGCGACAGCTCGCATCATTCACTCACCGACGCGCTGTACGGGATCCCGCTGTTCGCCCTGTACGGAGGTGTGGCGCTCTACCTGATCGGGCTGGTGGGCTGTAAGGCCTATGCGACGGGGGAGATCACGGTGTCGCGGGTGGTGACCATCGTGGTCCTCGTCGCATCGATACCGCTCGCGGCCGCGCTGCCGGCGCTGGCGTCGCTGGCGATCCTGTGCGCGGTGCTGATGGCGCTGATCGTCTGGGAGACCCTCCGTTTCGCGCAACCGCGCGATGTGATCCGGCACGGCGAACAGTGACCATCGCGGTGCCCGGAACAGCGACTTCGCTTTTGCCCGGGCAATTCTGACCTGATCACGTTTCGATCACGTGGACGCGGGTATGTCGGAGGGGTCGAGCCGATCACCGAGCCGATTGGGACGCCCGAGGAGCCCAGATGAACGAAACGACCAGTGTCGCGGTCCCGCACCGGACCGCGACCGCACCGTCTCCGTCCCGGTCACGCCGTGGGCGGGGTGGTGACAGTTACGACGACATCGAACCCTGGTTCGAGAAGATGGAGGCCGTGGCGCCGGACGACCCGCACCGTCGCGAACTGCGGGAGCACATCGTGCACCTGTGCCTGCCGCTGGCCGAACATATCGCGCGCCGCTTCACCGGCCGCGGCGAGTCGTTCGACGACCTGCTCCAGATCGCGCGCGTCGGGCTGGTGCACGCGGTCGACCGCTTCGACACCACCCGCGGGAGTTCGTTCCTGTCTTTTGCGGTGCCCACGGTCATGGGTGAGGTGCGCCGGCATTTCCGCGACCACACCTGGGCCGTGCGGGTGCCGCGCAGCACCAAAGAACTGCACCTGCGCGTCGGACCGGCCACCGAGGAGCTGTATCAGCGGCTGGGCCGGATGCCGACGGCACGCGAGATCGCCACGGAACTCGGCGTCGAACTCACCGAGGTCACTCAGGCCCTCGTCGCGGGCAACGGTCATACCAGCAATTCTCTCGACGCCACGGTACGGGACCAGGACGACGACAACGCGCCGCCGGCGGTGCTGGCCCGGCTGGGCAGCGAGGAACCCTGCTACGAACTGCTCGAGGACGCCATGACGGTGCGCCCGCTCATCGAGGCCCTGCCACGGCGTGAGCGGCAGATACTCGTCTGGCGGTTCTTCGGCGGGCTGACGCAGGTGCAGATCGCCGACCGGCTCGGTATCTCTCAGATGCAGGTATCGCGAATCCTGGCCAAAACGCTCAGGACATTGCGTGAGCAGGCGCTCGCCGAAGAGTACGCGCCGGCCGCCTGAACCACCGCGGGATTCCCGCGGTCAGGGCGCCTCGTCCGCCGCGGGTAGTTCCACCAGGAAGCGCGCTCCGCCGAGAACATCGCCCTCGCAGCGGATGGTCCCCCGATGCCGTTCCACGACATCGCGGACGATCGCCAGCCCGAGCCCGGCGCCGCCGTCGTCACGGCTGCGGGCATCGTCGAGACGGACGAAACGCGCGAAGATACGCGCCCGGTCGGCGTCGGGCACACCGGGTCCGTCATCGGCGACGTCCATGACCACGGTGGTGCCCGTGCGGCTCAGCCCCACTCGCACCGTGGTGGCGGCGTGGCGCTGCGCGTTGTCGACCAGGTTGCCGAGTACCCGTGCGAGCTGGGTGCGGCTACCGAGGACGGTGATCGCCGCACCGGGCGGTGTGAAGACAACGGGTACCCGGTCGCCCGCGCGCCGGGCGAGTTCGTCCCGGATCAACTCGGTGAGACTCACCCGATCGGTTCGTGGTTGCTCGCCGGCGTCGAGCCGGGCCAGGAGCAGCAGATCCGCGGCCAGATGTTCCAGCCGCACGGTGTCGGCGAGCAATCCGCCCGGTTCGAGCAGGCCGGGATGCGCTTGCGCGACCTCGAGTTGAGTGCGCAGACTGGCGATCGGGCTGCGGAGTTCGTGGGCGGCGTCGGCGATGAAACGGCGTTGCCGTTGCGCGGATTCCTCGAGGGCGGCCAGGGTGTCGTTGGTGGTGACGGCCAGCCGGGCGATCTCATCACGGGAAGCGGGCTCGGGAACCCGGCGGGAGAGGTCGCCGTGCATGATCTCGGCGAGTTCGGTCCGAATGGCCTCCACCGGGCGCAGTGCGCGGCGGGTGACCAGCCAGGTCACCGCGGCGACGAGGACGAGCAGCAGGGGCAGTCCGGTCAGCATGGCGGTGCGCGCATCGGCCACCGCGCTGTCGGCGGTATCCAGCGAGGCTCCGGCGTACACGGTCACCGGCCGGCCGTCCGGTGCGGTACCGGCGAGGGCCGCGACCCGGAATCGGTCGGCGGTGCCGGCATCGTCCACCACCAACTCCACGTCACCGAATACCGCCTCGGCGGAGGGCTGCGCGGTGCCGGTGCGGCCGGCGGCTTCGGCGCTGCCCATAGCGGAGCCGGCGGCGGCCGCGGCGTCTTCCCCCGAATCGTCGCTGTCGTCGCTGTCCTCGTCGTCTTCGTCGCTCTCGTCGGAATCGGATTCCTCGTCGTCCGCGCTGTCGGCGGAGTGGGGACCGAACCCGGCCATCGGCGCGCTACCGCGGAGTTCCGCGTCGGCGGCCAGTACTGCGCCCTCGATCGAGACCACCTGTACGGGTTCGTCTTCCGGGTCGGGCAGCCGGAGCCGGTCGAGCGCGGTGCCGGCCTCCAGTTGGGCGGCGATATCACGGGCGGTGTGCTCGGCCTGCAGGCTCGCGCTCTCCACCAGATTGCCGCGCAGCGCCGCGAGTACCAGCAACCCCGCGGCGCCGAGACCGACCGCGACGACGGCGGTCGCGCCGGTGGTGGTGCGGGCCCGGACCGAACGCCACCGCGACCGCGACCGGCGCTCAGCCACGGTCGGCGGCCAGCCGGTAACCCGCGCCGCGGACCGTCAGGATGGTCCGGCAGCCGAAGGGGGCGTCGATCTTGCGGCGCAGTGTGCTGATGTAGACCTCGACGATATTCGGGTCGCCGTCGTAGGCGAAATCCCAGACATGTTGCAGGATATCGGCTTTGGATACCACATCGCCCGCGCGGACCGCCAGGTGCTCCAGGACCGCGAACTCCTTGGCGGTGAGCGATACCTCGTGGTCGCCGCGCAGGCACTGCCTGGTCGCGGGATCGACGACCAGATCACCGATCCGCAGCACCCGGCTGCCACCGCGGGTGCGGCGGCGCAGCAGGGCGCGGATGCGGGCCAGCAGCACCACATAGGAGAACGGTTTGCACAGATAGTCGTCGGCACCGGTGTCGAGACCCTCGGCCTCGTCGTACTCGCCGTCTTTCGCGGTGAGCATGAGGATCGGAGTCTCGTGTCCGGCGGCGCGCACGGTGGAGCACACCCGGTAACCGTTCATCCCGGGCAACATGATGTCGAGGATGATCAGGTCGTAGTCGGTACCGGTGGCCCGCAGCAACCCTTCGGCGCCGTCGTGGACGACGTCGACGGCGAAACCCTCGGCGGACAAACCCTGTGCGAGCGCGAGAGCAAGACGCTTCTCGTCCTCCACGATCAGCAGGCGCATCTCCCAAGGGTGTCAGACCAGCCTGAAATGATCTTCAGGTTGCTTCAGGTGGGCTTCAGCAGCGCGCTGACACAGTTGGTGGACACGGTCGGGAAGTCCGGCCCTACAGGAGGTTTCACCATGTCACACGTATTTCGTCGCGCGGTCACCGGATTGCGCTGGCTCGTCGTCGGCGCGACGGTAGCGGTCTTCACCGCGGTCGCCTCGCTCGCCGTAGCCGGAGTCACCCTCGGCCACGGACCGCAGTCGCGCGCGGACGCGGCCGTCGAGTGGTCGCTGGTCGCCGACCCCGGTATCGATCGGCAACAGGCCATGGACACCGCGGCGGCGGTGATCCCGGGCGGCCGGGCGGTATCGGCCGAATTCGAGACCGAGCGCGGTACGCCGAGATGGGAGGTGGAGGTGGTGTCGCCCGAGGGGCAGGAATTCGAGGTGACCGTCGACGCCGAGACCGGCCGGGTGGTGGGATCCGCCGTCCACGACTGAAGGCGAGGACCGCCGATCATCGGTCCGGCGCCCGGTGATCGGCGACCCGGGAGGGGATCGGCACTAGACTCGCTACGACTGTTGCCGCGCATGCCGGCCCGAACAGGAGGTGACCCGCCGATGACGATGATCCAGCTGGCCGCTCCCGACGGTGATATCGCCGCATACCGGGAAACTCCGGAGGGCCCCGGTCCGTGGCCCGGGGTGGTGGTGCTCCACGATGCCGTCGGTCTCACCGCCGATACCCGGCGCCATACCCGGATGCTCGCCGACCACGGGTATCTCGCCCTCGCACCCGATCTGTTCGCCCGGGGTGCGCGCTGTGTGCCCGGGGTTTTCCGCGACCTGCTGTTCACCGGCGACGGCCGGGCGGTGCGCGATATCCTCGCCGCCCTGGACCGGTTGCGCAACGATCCGTCGTGCACCGGCAAGGTCGCGGTGGCGGGATTCTGTATGGGCGGCGGGTTCGCCCTGCTGACCGCACCCCGGGGTTTCGACGCGGCGGCGCCCTTCTATCCGACCAGCCGCGGCAATTACGCCGAGATGCTGCGCGGGAGTTGCCCGATCGTGGCGAGTTACGGGCGGTTGGATCCCATCAATGTCCACCGTGCCGAGCGGATGGAGCGGGTGCTCGACGAGTACGGCGTTGCGCACGATGTGAAGACCTATCCGAAGGTGACCCACGGTTTCGCGAACCGGTTGCCGGTCGAACCGGTTATCAGGGTGACCGGTCTCGGGTACAACGAGGAGGCGAGCGCGGACGCCTGGCGGCGTGTTTTCGCCTTCTTCGACGCGCATCTGGGGTCACCGGGCTGATCGCGGCCCGGGGTGTTCCCGTCCCCGGGAGCGGAGGAAAATTTCGAGCCACTGAATATCGTACCGTCACATAGCGGTAAGTAATCGCGAACAGGTCGCGGTGACGGGTACGGAAGTGGGTTCGATATGTCCAACAGCTTCTTCGGCTTCATGCTGATGTTCCTCGGCATGATGATGATGATGAACTGACGGCCGACGCGGCAGGCTCCCACGACCCGGCGCCGCGCCGGTTACCCTCGGAATCGTGGCCGACAACCGGACGATGCGAGAGCTGATGCTGGCGGGGGAGCCCTACCTCGCGGACGACCCCGAGCTCAGGGAACTGAGCCTGCGGGCGATGGATCTGACGGAGGCGTACAACACCACTCCGATGCGGGATATCACCCGCCGCCGCGGACTCCTGGCCGAACTGCTGGGTGCGGTGGGCGAAGACACCGAGATCCGTCCCCCGCTGCGGGTCGACTACGGAACCCAGATCCGTATCGGCTCGGGAAGCTTCGCGAATTTCGGACTGGTGGCCCTGGACGTCGCCGCGATAACCATCGGCGACGATGTCCAGATCGGCAGCAATGTGCAGCTGCTGACACCGACCCATCCGCTGGACCCGGTGCGGCGGCGCGCGAAATGGGAAGCCGCGCAACCGATCACCATCGGTGACAACGTCTGGATCGGCAGCGGCGCGATCGTGCTGGCTGGGGTGACGATCGGCGCCGACACCGTGGTCGGTGCCGGCGCCGTGGTCACCCGTGATCTGCCCGCAGGCGTAGTTGCCGTGGGCAACCCCGCCCGGGTGATCCGTACTCTCGACCGCCCCGAGGCCTGAACGCGCTGCGCCGGGCCTCACATCGCGGGAAGCTGCTCGCCCTGCACCACCTGGATGTCCAGTTCCAGTTTGACCGTGGTGCCCACCGCGGCCACCCCGGCACGGACCACCGCGTTGTAATCGATGGCGAAATCATTGCGGTGCAACAGTGTTTCGGCATGAAACGCCGCTCGCACGCCACCCCAGGGATCGGCACCGAAGCCGCCGTACGTCACGTCCAGGTCGACCTGTCGCCGCTGTCCGTGCAGACTCAGCTCGCCGGGCATCACCCAGGTGTCGGCCCCGGTGCGGCGTAGGCCGCGGCCGGTGAACGCGATCACCGGATACTGCTCGACGTCCAGGAAATCCGCCGAACGCAGGTGATCGTCGCGCATGGCGATACCGGTGTCGATGCAGGCGGCTTTGATCTCGGCATATCCGCTGGACCGATCGAAGGGTTCGGCGATATCGATCCGGCCGCCGACCTCGGGGAAACGGGCTTTGATACTCGAGATTCCGAGATGACGCGCGGTGGCGAGCACGGTCGAATGAACCGGATCGATGGTCCAGGGCCCGGCCGGTGGGAGTGCCACGGTATCCGCCGCGGAGACCAGGGTGATCTCGCCGAGCGATCCCGTACCCGCCGCGGATATCTGGGCGGTGCGGGCCAGCGGCTGATACCCGGGCGCGGTGAGGACGGCGGTATGAACGCCCTGCGGCAGTGCCTCGGTGGTCACGGCCCCGGCTTCGTCGGCGACGACGCGAGCTATCTGATGTCCGGTGGCGTCGGTGACGGTGAGCACCGCGCCGGCCAGAGGCCAGCTTTCGGCGGTGCGGATGCGGGCGGTCAGTCCGGTCATGCGTGGTCCTCGTTTCCGTATCCCAGCCGGATGTCGTAGCCGGCTTCCGCACCGGTGACGCTCACCTGCCCGGTGACCGGCGGATAGCCGCGGGCGACCACCGTGTACTGCCCTTCGGGCAGGTCGGTGACGACGTACCGGCCGCTTTCGTCGGTCCGCACGGTCGCGGTGACATCGCCTGCCGCATCCAGCACCGTGACCTGGACGTCCGCGGCGATCCGGCCGCCCTCCGCGCGGGCCGAACCCGTGAGCACCGCCATCGGCGCGAGTTCGATGTCGTGGCGCAGCATGCCGCTGTCGGGCACGGTGAGCGCGCTGGCGCTGGGGCGCATATGGTGCGCGACGGCGACCAGTGTGTAGATACCCGGCACCACTCCGTGGCACAGGTAGGCACCGTCGGTTCCCGATGCCGCCGAGGCCACGACCTCACCGCGCTGATCGGTCACCGTGACCGTCGCGCCGGCCAGCGGCTCGCCGCTACGCGCCGAGCGCACCACCCCGGAGAGTTCGCCCAGCCCCGACAGGGTGAGATCCAGTCGCGCCGGCTGTCCGGTGATCGCCACATTGATCGCGGCGGGCCGATGGCCGGCCGCGGAGGCGATGAGCACGTAGTTGCCGGCGCCCGGGGCGCCGATCGCGTAGCTTCCGTCTCCGCCGCCGATCGCCCGCGACACCTGATGGCCGCGCTGGTCGATCAGCGTGAGCGCGACGCCGTGTACGGGGCCGCCGTCGTCCCGGGAGATCCGGCCCGCGAGCGAGGTGGATTCCGGGGACTCACCGGTGGTGGCGCCCGCTGACAAAGTGGTCGTCGCGGATGCGCCGGCGCCGTATACGCCGTGACCGTTCTGTCCGGCCACGGGACCGGCCATGGCGCCGACGGGTACGGGGGCGGGTTCGGCCGGTGCGCTGTCGGGTCGCCGATCTGCGGCAGCCCGGGCGTGCACGGGTTCGGGAACGCCGTACGGGGTGGTGTCGAGACCGGAGAGGTCGTCGGGGACCCGGTCTTTCGCCAGGCCGGTGGTCACCGGATCGGATACCGCGGCCGCGGCGTCGGCCACCGGCTCGATATCGATGGTGCGCCGCAGCGGACGGTTGGGCAGCAGGATCGCGGCGATCAGGGCCACCACCGTCGCAACGGCGGCGATGAGGAAGATCCGCCCGGTCGCGTCGCCGTAGGAGAAGCGCACGATCTCGGCGATCGGAGCGGGCAGCGCCTTCAGGTCGAGATTCCCGCTGCCGGACGAGGAGCCGGCTGGGATGCCCAGTTCGGCGAAGCGTTCGGTGGACAGTTCGGCGACGCGAGTGGCCAGCACCGAGCCGAGGACCGAAACGCCGATGGCGCCACCGAAGGTGCGGAAGAAGGCGACGCTGCTGGAGGCGGCGCCGATGTTGTGCACGCTGACGGTGTTCTGGACGGCCAGCACCAGGTTCTGCATCATCATGCCGACACCCGCGCCGGTCAGGGTGATGAAGGTACCGATCAGCCACATGTTCGTGGCGTGGTCGACGGTGGACAGCAGGCCGAACCCGACGACCAGCAGCGCGGCGCCGCTGACGACGAACGGCTTCCATTTGCCGAACCGGGTGATCAGCGCACCGGAGGTGACCGACGCGACCAGCATTCCGGCGACCATCGGCGAGGACAGCAGGCCGGCGGCGGTGGGGGAGTAGCCGCGCGCGGTCTGCAGGTACTGGCCGAGGAAGGTGGTGGCACCGAACATGCCGACACCGACGGCGATGGAGGCGATGATGGCGAGTGCGGTGGTGCGTTCGGTGACGATCTTCAGCGGGATCACAGGATCCTTCACCCGCGACTCCACCAGCACGGTGGCGAGCAGCAGCAGCACACCGCCACCGACATACAGCGCGGATTCGGTGGACCACCACTCGTAGTAGCCGGCCTTACCGGCGAACGACACCCAGATGAGCAGGACCGACACGCCCGCGGTGAGCAGCAGGGCTCCGGGCCAGTCGATCGAGACGTCGCTCTTGCGCTCGGTCGGCAGTTTCAGTGTGCGCTGCAGCAGGAACAGCGCGATCACGGCGAGCGGGACGCAGATG